>CAYWJL010000089.1:0-7467 GCA_964458145.1 uncultured Desulfovibrionales bacterium
GTCCATCCTCGTCCTGGCCGAAGGGCGGTTGGTCAATCTCGGTTGTGCCACCGGCCACCCCAGCTTTGTCATGAGCAACAGCTTCACCAATCAGGTACTGGCTCAGCTCGATCTGGCCGCCAACCGCTATGAGCCCTGTGTCATGGTTCTGCCCAAGGTTCTGGACGAAGAAGTGGCCAGGCTCCACCTGAGCCGTCTCGGGGTCAAGCTGGACACCCTCACCCAGGCACAGGCCGACTATATCGGAGTACCCGTGGAAGGACCGTACAAGCCTGATTACTATAGATATTAAAGGCTGTTGCAGGTTGTATGTTTTAGGTTTTAGGTAACTGCAACTGCTTGAAATGCAGATGTTTTTATATGTTCTGCACACATTGAAGGATAGCACTGGTTTGTGGGAATGCAACCGAGTACGACCACTGATAACCTAAAATTACGATACTGTTCAGGCGCAATCAATATTCCCGTAGGGGCAGACCTGTGTGTCTGCCCATTTACGAGCACATTGCCCATGTGTAGCCATTATGCACAGAATGGGCGGACACACAGGTCCGCCCCTACATGAATCACGGCGTGTCTCAATGTGGAGTACTGACATACGATAGCTTGAACAGTCACAAACCTAAAACGTAAAACCTAACACCTAAAACCGTCTACCCTATGATCAAACGAAGAAAAAAACCGAAACGCTCCCTGTTCAAGGGCATCCAGGCCTTTTTCAAGGCCAATCTCATTGCCGGGTTGCTTTTTCTGACTCCGCTGATGGCCACGTTTTTCTTTTTGCGGATGCTCATTCAGTGGATGGACAGGATTCTGCTTGTCATCCCCAAGGGGTATCGGCCCGAGGATGTGCTTCCGTTCCCGGTTCCGGGGCTCGGACTGATCATCATCGTCTTGTTGCTGCTCATCACCGGCATTCTGGTGCGTAACTATCTGGGACGTCGGCTGGTGGCCATGTGGGATTACATTATTTCTCACATCCCCCTGGTCAACAAATTCTACGTCTCGGTGCAGCAACTGGTGGAGACGGTGGCCAATGGCGGCACCAAGGATTTCAAGCGGGTGGTTCTGGTGGAGTTTCCAAGGACCGGAGTGTACTCCCTGGCCTATGTGACCGGGGTGGCCGTAGGTGAACTGCAGGAAAAGACGCACAAAAAGGTCATCAACCTGTACGTGCCCACCACACCCAATCCGACATCCGGCTATTATCTCATTGTTGCCGAGGATGAGGTGATCGAGCTGGACATGACTGTCGAGGATTCGTTCAAACTGCTCATCTCCGGAGGGATCATCAATCCGGATGAGCCTCATTCAAATACTTCCAAAAATCTCAAGGGTCATCGGACCCGAAACAAGCGAGGGTAGAACTACCATGATCATGACTACAGACCGCTATCTGTTCACATCGGAATCCGTCACCGAAGGTCACCCGGACAAAGTCGCCGACCAGATCTCCGACGCTGTTCTGGATTGTCTCCTGGATCAGGACCCCAATTCCCGTGTAGCCTGCGAAACCCTGGTCACCACGGGTATGGCCTTTATTGCCGGTGAAATCAGCACCAACGCCTATGCCGACTTTCCGGCCATCGTTCGGGACACCATCCGTGAGATCGGATACACCGGTTCGGACATGGGATTTGATGCCGATACCTGCGCGGTGGTCTCATCCGTGGACAAACAGTCCGCAGATATCGCCCAGGGCGTGGACCGCAAGGCCCCCGAAGAGCAGGGTGCAGGAGACCAGGGGATGATGTTCGGTTTTGCTACCAAGGAAACCAAAACCCTCATGCCGGCACCCATCTATTACGCACACAAGCTGTCCAGAAGACTCTCGTACGTGCGCAAGAACAATATTCTCGATTTCCTCCGCCCCGACGGCAAGACCCAGGTGTCCGTGGAATATGCCGGAGGCAAGCCCGTGCACATCGACAACGTGGTCGTTGCCTGTCAGCACAATGAAAACATTGCCTACGCCGATCTGGCCGAAGCCGTGCGGGAAGAAGTCATCCTCAAGAGCCTTCCCGAGGATCTGATGGACGAGGATACCCGGATTTTCATCAACACCACCGGTCGGTTCGTCACGGGCGGGCCTGTTGCCGACTGTGGTCTGACCGGTCGTAAGATCATCCAGGACACTTACGGCGGCATGGGCAACCATGGCGGCGGCGCCTTCTCGGGCAAGGACCCGTCCAAGGTAGACCGTTCCGGCGCCTACATGGCCCGGTATATCGCCAAGAACGTGGTCGCTGCCGGGCTGGCACCGACCTGTGAAGTGCAGATTGCCTACGCCATCGGCGTTGCCGAACCCGTATCCGTCCTGGTGACCACCGGCGGGAAGGGAGAGGTCTCGGACGAGGCCCTGAGTAAGGCTGTGCGCGAGGTTTTCGACCTGCGTCCCTACTATATCGTCAAGCAGCTCGATCTGCTGCGGCCCATCTACAAGAACACCGCCTGCTACGGCCACTTCGGTCGCGAACGGGTTGAGTTTTCCTGGGAAAAGACTGATCGGATCGATGATTTGAAGACTGCTGTGAAGCTGTAGGGTAGAAAGATCGGTTTAGGATTGTAACGCCCCGCTCGTCTGCAATGATGGGCGGGGTTTTTTTGATGGGGGGCGGGGGGACCCTGTTGAGCTTGTTGAGCATGGTGACTGTGGTGACGGTTGGGAGACCGGGATGCGGCCGAAGCCTAAAACCTAAAACGTAAAACCTAACACTGTCTTTTTTCTTGACATCAGTTTTCTGTGTGCTATCCGTCTTTCGACTCGAGTTTGAATTTTCTAACAAAGATTGAGGTTGTCATGGTGACTGCAGCCAAGAAGGAGTCCAAGAATCGGACTCTCACACCGGCCATGGAAGATTATCTGGAAGCCATCTACGAGATCGGTCTGGAAAAGAGGATCGTTCGGGTCAAGGATATCGCCGCCAAGATGGACGTGAAGATGCCCACCGTGACCAGCATGCTCAAGAACCTCGGGGCTCGGGGGTACATCAATTACGAGAAGTACGGGTATGTCGATCTGACCGGCGAAGGTGAGAACGTGGGGCGGGAGATCTGCCGTAAGCACGGGGTGTTGTATCGGTTTCTCAAGGACATTCTCAATGTCGATCCCAAAACGGCAGACGAGGAAGCCTGCAAGATGGAACATACTTTGGGAAGCCCCACCCTGGACAGTCTGATCAAGTTCATGGAATTCATCCAGACCTGTCCTCGAACCGGTTCGAGCTGGTTGGAGCATTTTCAGGAATTCAGAGAGCATGGACGCACTCCTGAAAAATGTGAGGAACGGACCGAAAATTTTGCCATCGAGTTCAAGGAACGGGTGGATTCCCTGAAAGGCCACTAGTGACTGTGGGGCAGCCGGGATGAACATCTTGCGATCCGAGGTCTTGGGGGAGGAAGTCGTTGCTAGGCATATTGTTTATCCATATGGCTGAGCCCCTGCCTGGTGATATGGTCTTTGTGTACGAGAATATTTGGGTGTAGTCGGGATATTTTTTTGTCGTAAAAGTTAGATCTATCGAAAATGGAGAGTGCTTGTGAAAGCCGTACGTAACGGGAAAGAAAATTTGATAGATGTTGTGAGGGCCAACATCCAGGAACTTCAGGAAGGTATGAGCCGCCATTGTGCCCTCCTGGACGCCATTGTGACAGAGCAGCCCTTGGATGAGAAGCGTATCTGCAATCTTGTATCCCAATGCCCGGTTCGGGACAGGGAAGCTCAGCTCGTCGCGTCCATTCGTCAGGCCATCGATGTGCTCGAGGAAAGCCGGAAGTCCTTCAAGTCCAAGCGGCTGGAGGGGTTGCGCAAGGATTTGACGCGGGTTCTGATCGATTATTCGCATGAACCCACGGATTCTGGCGGGAGGTTTAAGTGATGGGTACAAAATTTTCAGGATGCCGGCATTGTGATCCGAGCTGTCCGTTGTATGGGATCTGTCGTAAGCGAGTGCTGGTGGTGGGCGGAATCACGCGTATCAGGGACCGCTATCGACGCATCATTGAAGGGGAGGGAGGGCGTTTTGCCTATCATGACGGGTATATGAACAATGGGAGCAAGCAGCTCGAACGTCATCTCAAACGGGCTGACGTGGTTCTGTGTCCGGTCACCTGCAACAGCCACGGTGCCTGTTCCCTGGTCAAGAAATTGGGGAAGAAATATAACAAACCCGTACATATGCTGGCCAGCTCGAGTCTGACTGCCTTGTCCCAGGTTATCCGGGGGCAGGAGCGGGCCGACATGATCATCAATTGAAGCAGAGAAAATGACAAAAAATCTTCAGAACATTTGCAGGCTTGACTGCCTGAATATCGAGGACTTCAGGGATTGTCCCGCCATGAGCGTATGTTCGGACATGGTGCATGATTTTGCCGAGTCCCTGGGGCTTGCTCTGGATGCCCGTGACGAAAACACCCATGACCATTCCAGACAGGTGGCCGACATGGCCCTGCTGCTGGCCAGGGGGCTGGGATTCGACAGGGGGCGGGCCGAACTCATCCATGTTGCCGGTCATCTGCACGATATCGGCAAGATGGGGCTGCCCGACAGCATTCTGAAAAAACCGGGTCCCTTGAACGATGAAGAGTGGCGACTCATGAAGGCCCATCCTGTCATCGGAGCCCGGATCGTCGCTCCCATCAAAATATTCAAGGGCAAGAACAGTATCCAGGATATCATTCTCCACCATCACGAACGTTATGACGGCAAGGGATATCCCTGCGGTACAAGGGGGGACGCGATCCCCTTTGGTGCCCGGATCATCGCTGTCGCCGATTCCCTGTCCGCCATGCTCCAGGACCGACCGTATCGCAGGGGAATGGACTTCGACGATGCCGTCATGGAAATATTCAACAACGCCGGTACGCAATTCTGTCCCCTGGTGGTCAATGTCTTTTCGCGGAATGTGGAGGCCATTCATGCCTATTACCGCGATTCCAGGACATCGGCTAAAGACGATATTTTTTGAATGGTGTCGGAGAAAACTCTTGACAATGGAATCGAAAACGAGAATGAGGTTCTCTTTCTGAGTTAGAAATCCCTAATAAACCTTGGAATGACTTACGGTCTCCGGCCGATGTGCGCGGAGAAAGTGAAGGCGTTACTTGGGCGATATGCCCCGGTGCGTCTTTTTTTTTGTCATTATGACAGGAGGATACTTGCCATGACCCTTGATGAGATGAAACCGGGTGTACGTTGCACCATCAGAAAACTTTCAGCTGCGGACAGGCTGGGCCAGAGGCTTCTGGATATGGGTGTGTACCCGGGGCTGGACCTGAAGGTTGTTCGGAATGCCCCGCTGGAGGATCCCATGGAGGTTGAACTTGATGGATACAGCGTGAGTCTTCGCCATGCCGAGGCTCGGCTGATCGAGGTGGTTTGCCGATGAAAGCGAACAATCGTCTCATCGCTCTGGCCGGGCAGCCCAATTGCGGGAAATCGACCGTATTCAACGGGTTGACCGGGGCCAGTCAGCACGTGGCCAACTATCCCGGCGTGACCGTGGACAAGATGACCGGGTGGTACAGGCACAACGGCGTGAAGAATGAGGTGGTGGATCTTCCCGGCACCTACAGCCTGACCTCGTATTCCCCGGAAGAGCGGGTGGCCAGGGATTTCATCCTTCAGGAAAAGCCGTCCGTGGTGGTCAACGTCATGGATGCGTCCAATTTGAAACGCTGCCTGTACCTGACTTTCCAGGTCATGGAGATGGACATTCCCATGATCCTCGATCTGAACATGATGGATGTGGTCGAGGGGCGGGGCATGCGCATCGACGAGGATACTTTGTCCCGGAAGCTGGGGGTGCCCGTTGTCCCCACGACCATGAAGTCCGGCAAGGGGAGACGGGAACTGCTGGATGCCATCGATCGGGTTTCTGGCGACGACGATGGCAGAAAGGCCCTCTTCCGGGTGAACTACGGTCCCATGGAACCGGTCCTTGAAGGGATCGAGGAGGAATTGCGCGCGGAAACATCTCTTGAATCGGACTACCCGTTGCGCTGGCTGGCCATCAAGCTCATGGAAGGGGATGATGACGTCCTCGCCCGAGTCGGCCGGGCCCATGCCCTGGGGGATGTCTACGAGCAGGAGATCGGGGAGAAGCGAAGGCAGTTCGAGGCGCAGGAGGGAGTTGCCCCGGAAATGTACATCGCCCATGCCAGATACCGGGCTGCCGATGAAATCCAGGCAGCGTGCGTCACTTCAGAGGCCCGGACCGGGGTGACATTGACCGACCGCATCGACCGGATCGTGTGTCACAAAATATTCGGCCCGGTTGTCCTCGTGGGGATCATCTGGCTTCTGTACTATCTGGCCATCGTTCAGGGATACAACCTGACCAACTACACCTGGCCTCTGCTGGCCAAGATCAGGAGCGTGACCGAGGCCATCACCCCGGCCCCGGGATTCATCGAGATCCCTCTGATCCGGTCCTTTTCCCTGTGGTTCGTGGACAGCGTCAACGCCCTGCTCAACTACATACCCATCTTTTTCATTCTTTTCGGGCTCATCGCCATCCTCGAGGACAGCGGGTACATGCCCAGAATGGCCTTCATCATGGACCGGCTTTTGAACAAGTTCGGTCTGCACGGCCAGTCCACCCTGCCCATGGTGCTTGGCGGGATCTACGTGGGCGGCTGCGCGGTGCCCGGCGTCATGGCCTGCAAGGGGATTCCCGACGAGCGGTCCAGGTTCGCGACCATCCTGATCATTCCCATGCTCAACTGCCTGGCCAAGGTTCCCTTGTACGTCCTTTTGATCAACATCTATTTTGCGGATCACAAGGGGTTGGCCATGTTCTTCATCTCCACCATCAGCCTGCTTCTGGTTCTGCCCATCGCCAAGATCCTGACCATGACCGTGCTCAAGGAAAAGGACAGCGCCCCGTTCGTCATGGAGATGCCTCCGTACCATCTGCCTACCCTGCGCGGCGTGCTCGGCAGGGCCGTGGAACGGGTGTGGCTGTTCATGAAAAAGATCACCACCATTGTGGCGGCCGTTGCCGTGGTCATCTTTGCACTGCTCCAGTTCCCCGGCATCACCCCGGAGCGCATGGAAATGTACGAGGCCAAAAAGGACAAGGCCATTACCGTGTTCCACAAGCAGATCAAGCACACCTCCTATGCGTCAATGCTTCCGGGGGAAGGACTCATCGATCTGGTCAACTACTGGGACGACTACAAGACGGCCCGGATGAATGCCGGTGGCGGGGACGCCGCCAGGGCCGTCAACGTGAAGTTCGAGCAGAAGAATCCCGATTTTTTCAAGATCGTCAGAAGAGAGGGCGTGGAAGGAAAGAAGGTCAACCGCGCGGCCAAGAAGCTGATCCGGGTTCGCAAGAAACTGCTTATGGAGATGCGCAAGGAGCGCATCGATACCAGTTTTCTGGGGAGCATGGGCAAGAGTATCGAGCCTGTCACCCAGTGGGCCGGATTCAACTGGCGGGTCAATGTGGCTCTGCTCAGTGC
>CAYWJL010000090.1:0-7453 GCA_964458145.1 uncultured Desulfovibrionales bacterium
TCCGCCCCTACAGGAGTGACGGCGTATCTCAATATTGAAAAGTTACTGAGGACCGCCTGAATAGTTACAAAATAGTTTTCGTTTAACTCCGATCCAATGAAAAAGGCGGCCAGGAATATATCCCTGACCGCCTTTTCGCTATCTGACATTTCACCAAAGATACCGAGTCGTTCCCTCTATCCCAGCCTCTCCAGCAAAATCTGCAGCATCCGTCTCAAGGGTTCTGCCGCTCCCCACAGAAGCTGATCGCCCACGGAAAACGCGGAGATGAAACCCGGCCCCATATTCATTGTGCGGATTCTTCCCACGGGCACCTCAAGGGTTCCGGTCACTCTGGCCGGGGTGAGTTCCTGCATGGAAATCTCTTTTTCATTGGGGATCACCCGCACCCAGTCGTTGTGCGCCGCCAGCATAGCCTCGATCTCGTTAATGGGAACATCCCGTTTCAACTTGATGGTAAAGGCCTGACTGTGGCAGCGCATGGCCCCGATGCGCACGCACAAGCCGTCGATGGGCACGGGATTGTCCGACCGGCCCAGGATCTTGTTTGTTTCCACGATCCCTTTCCATTCTTCCCGGGTCTGCCCGTTTTCCAAGGGGCGGTCGATCCAGGGAATGGCGCTGCCGGCCAGGGGAACCCCGAAATTGTCCGTAGGAAAAGAATCGTCGCGCATGGTGGAGATGACCTTGCGATCCAGCTCGGCAATGGCCGCGGCCGGATTGTTCAGGATATCCTCGGCCGTGGTTCCGATGACCCGCATCTGGTCCACCAGCTCGCGCATGTTCCTGGCCCCGGCACCGGAAGCGGCCTGGTAGGTCATGGAGGTCATCCATTCCACCAGATCATTCTCGAAAAGCCCGCCAAGCCCCATGAGCATGAGGGAAACCGTGCAGTTCCCGCCCACATAATCTTTTATTCCTTCATCAAGAGCCGCATCGATGACCTTGCGGTTGACCGGATCGAGCACGATCACGCTGTCCTCGGCCATGCGCAGTGTCGAAGCCGCATCGATCCAGTAGCCCTTCCACCCCTGTTTGCGCAGTTCGGGATGGCATTTTTCCGTATACCCCCCTCCCTGACAGGAAACCACCACATCCATGGTCTTCAGCAGATCGTAATCATAGGCATCTGCTAGAGGCGGAATATCCACGCCGATGTCCGGACCGGCCTGACCGGCCTGGGAGGTGGTGAAGAACAAAGGTTCGAACCCGGTAAAATCCTTTTCCTCGAGCATCCTGCCCATGAGTACCGACCCGACCATCCCCCGCCATCCGACAAATCCGATCCTAAGCATCGTTCCCACTCCTGATTGTCAATATTCTGATTCGTTGCCAAAGCCGTGGGAGAACCTACGTCAGGTAAAACCCCAAAAGCAACCGAAAATTTCAGTCCCGATCCACGGCCTTGACCACGGCAACCCAACAATGGGAAAAGGTCGCTTCCCGAGCAGTACAGCCGAATGTCTTCTGAAAACCAGACCACAAACATACGACACCGCCCCGGCTCGGTCCACAAACATTCTCCAGCTCACACGGGTCACTACGAAAAAATCATGCAACCATCCCTTATCAACAAACTCTTTGAATGGGGCATCATCGCCCTGCTCGCCCTTCTGCTGATCTTCATCCAGCGGTTCAATCCTGAAATCAATTTTTTCAAGGCCGGGGCCGCATTTATTCTTCTGGCCGGATATCATCTTTGCAGCGGGTATTTTCTTAAAAACCGCTACAGCTCGAAAGCCGGAGCCGCAACCCACGTGGCAGTCACCCTGATTCTTTGCGCTCTCGTGGTCTGGTCGACAACCACCTCGCACGAGGAAAGCGCATTCTGGGCCATTTTTCTTCTCCCCATCGTCATGGTTGCCATGCGTCTGAAACAGGGCACCACCCTGGCGGTCACCGGGGTGGCCACGCTGTTCTATTTTCTCCTCATCCCCCTCCACGAATTCCCGGACAATGAATTCATGATGGATATTCCCGAATTCATCACCCCGGCCATCGTCTTCTTCTTTGTCGCGATGCTCGTCCACTCCCTGTCCAGAGAGATGCGCAAACAACTGAGCATCCAGGAAAATCTCAACCAGTCTCTTCTCGAGAACCAGCAATCCCTGCAACGATCCCTGGACCAGCTGGCCAGAGCCAAAAGCAAGCTCCGCCGCCAGGAACAGCTGGCCGCCCTCGGCGAGATGGCTGCCGGGGTGGCGCATGAAATCCGCAACCCCTTGGGGATCGTTGCTTCATCGGCCCAACTGCTCGGAAGTTCGATCACTGCAAAGGACAAAGACGCAGAGGAACTCCTGCTCGTCATCCGGGAGGAAACCCAGCGGCTCGATACGCTGCTGAACAATTTCCTATCCGTTGGTCGCGAAGTCGTTCCCAACCTTCAACCCCTTGATATGGGAGAATTTGTGCACACCTGCATGGACCGATTTTCAGAGTTCTTCCGAAGCAAAAGCATTGATCTCCATATCCAATGCCGGAAAGGCACGCTCACCATGAACATGGATCCCGACCTCATGGAACAGGTCCTTCTGAATCTTGTGCTCAATGCGGTGGAAGCATCGTCTCCGGGTGATACAATCCTGGTGACATCCGCAGCCGATGCACATGACGCGATCATCGAAATTACGGATGAAGGCGAGGGCGTACCCGAAGCCATCGCCCACAAGGTGTTCAATCCCTTTTTCACCACAAAACCAAAAGGGACCGGACTGGGACTGGCCATTGCCTACAAATGCGTCCGGGCCCACGGGGGAAGTATCGATCTGGTCGATCATCCCGGAAAAGGGACACGCGTCCGTATCCGGCTGCCCCTTCTGGAGGAATAGATGACCCCGGCACACATTCTGGTCGTTGACGACGAAAAAAACTATTGCGTGGTTCTCGCCCAGCTGCTCCGCCGGGCAGGATACACGGTGACCACGGCAGACAACGGCTTTGCAGCCCTTGAAATACTGAACAGGGAGGCGGTATCCGTTGTGCTCGCGGACCTCAAGATGCCCCGAATGGACGGTCTGGCCCTTTTCAAGTCCGTGCGTGAGGAGATCGGAGAGATCCCCTTCATCATCATGACGGCGTTTTCCTCGGTGCAGACAGCCCTTGATTCCATCAAGGCCGGTGTGTTCGATTACATTCCCAAACCCTTCCATAACGATCAGGTCCTTGTCACCATCGATCAGGCCCTGGCCCTGCATCGTATCCGTCTGCAGAATCAGGCTCTGCGAATGGAGATGGAAAAAAATTTCAACAAAGAAATCATCGGACAGAGCCCTGCCCACCAGAAACTCGTTGAGGAAATCGCCCGGGTTGCCAAGGCCCCCTCGCCGGTCCTGATCACCGGGGAGACCGGCGTGGGCAAGGAACTGGTGGCCAGAACCCTGCACAATGCCGGTTCCAGATCCCACCACCCATGGGTGGCCATCAACTGCGCAGCCCTGACCGAAACCCTGCTGGAGAGCGAAATATTCGGACACGAACGCGGCGCATTCACAGGAGCTATGGAACGCAAAAAAGGACTGGTCGAGGTTGCCGACGGAGGGACCCTGTTTCTCGACGAAATCGGGGAACTCTCCATGACCTTTCAGGCCAAACTGTTGCGGTTTCTCCAGGAAAAGACCTTCCGCAGGGTGGGCGGAACCGTGGAAATCACAAGCAACATCCGCGTCCTGGCCGCCACCAACAGAAATCTTCAGGACATGGTCGAACAGGGGACCTTCCGGCAGGATCTCCTCTACCGCCTGCGGGTGATCGAACTCCGCGTTCCCCCCCTGCGCGAGCGGACACAGGACATCCCCCTGCTGGCTGTCTTCCTGCTCAAAAAAACAGCTGAAGAACTCGCCAGTCCTGTCGCGGACATGTCTCCCGAGGCCATGGAGTGTCTCAAAGTCTATTCCTGGCCGGGGAATATCCGTGAACTGCGAAACGCCATCGAACGGGGCATCCTGTTCAGCTCCTCGCATGTTCTCGAGATCGAGGCCCTTCCCGAAGAAATCCGATCCATCTGTGCAGCGGCAGAATCACATTCCCCCCAGGACACGACATTGCTTTCCCCGGATTTCTCCCTGCCTGCTCACCTGGAAGCCGTGGAGCGAGACATCATCCGCCAGGCTTTGATCCGCTCCCAGGGCATCCAGGCCAGGGCTGCGGCCCTCCTGGGCATCAGCCGGAGCAATCTGCAGTACAAACTCAAAAAACTTGGGATGGAATAGCCCACTGTCCAGTCCTGAAAAAAACTTGTCACTTTTCGATAGAGATTTACGCTGGATATCGTCATCCTGGCGAAGGCCGGGATCTTGAACGACACAAATGCAGTCTCTGACGGCAGGCTATCGGCCTCTCCCCCTCAAGATCCCGGATCAAGTCCGGGATGACGTTTTTTTGTTTCCGCTCATGCCTGACTGCACACAACCGTCCTCCGGTTCCCTGTCGTACAAAAATCATGACACGCATCATGCTTACAGGTTCCCTACGTACAAATCCTTGTACGTCATCCCCATACAAAAAAACCTAACAATCTGATTTTTAGGCAGAATCGATCCAGGCACGGTTCTTGGTAACCCCTTCCCCGTCCAGTCATGGCCTTTGTCATGACCAAATCCGAAAAAACCGAGGAAGGTACACGTGACCAAGTATTCATGGATCGGCCGTTTCCGTCCACTTCTCTTCATCTCTCTCGTCTATCTGGGGATTTCGTTCCTGCTGCGTCTCATCCTATGGAAAATTTTCGGCCCGGCCGCACAGGTCGGGTGGGGCGATGTCTTCACCATTCTCGCAGCCGGCATTCTCAACGACTATGTCGCCCTGATATTTCTGAATATTCCCGGGGTTCTCTATCTCACCTTCATGCCCGACAAAGCGGCCCGTTCCAAAACCCACCGGGGCGTGTTCGCCCTGCTCGTCTTCCTGTCCATCTTCGGCATGCTCTATCTTGCCGGAGTCGAGTTCTTCTTTTTCCAGGAGTTCGACGCCCGGTTCAATCTGGTGGCCGTGGACTACCTGATCTATCCCCATGAGGTTCTGGTCAACATCTGGGAATCCTATCCCGTGGTGCTGATCATGCTCGCGGACGCACTCCTGGCCGGAATCATCCTGGCCGGAATCTGGCCCATGCTGGCCCGTGCCTTTTCCGGTGAAACAAAAATCACCTCACGCCTGGTGTTTCTTGCCGGCTATCTCGTACTCCTGATTCCGGCATTGTTGATGTCCACGGACAGCCTGGATCGCTCGGGAAACAGAGTGGCGAACGAACTGAGCCACAACGGCGTGAGCAGTCTGTTCAAGGCGTTTCACACCAATCATCTGGATTATGACGCGTACTACCGGATCATGGACCATGACAAAGCCTTTGCCCTGGCCCGTCAGGAACTGGCGGACAACGGTACATTCGTGAGCCCGGACCCTGAAAATCTCAACCGAACCCATCCTGCAAACCCAGACGGTCTTGGACGGATGAACGTTGTGGTCATTGTGGAGGAATCCTTCAGCGGTTCCTTTTGCGGGGTCTTCGGCAACACAAAAAATCTCACCCCCCGTTTCGACCGGCTCTGCGAACGAGGATTGCTGTTCACCAATGCCTATGCATCGGGAACCCGCACCGTCAGAGGGCTTGAAGCCATCAGCACCTCGTTTCCGCCCATACCCAGCGAGGCCATTGTCAAACGTCCGGGCAACGAGAACATGGCAGGCTGGGGAAGGATCATGAACGAGAACGGGTACCATTCGAGCTTTCTCTACGGCGGATACGGCACCTTCGACAACATGAACGCTTTTTTTTCCGGAAACGGCTTTGCCATCAGCGACCGCATGGACATCGAGGACCCGGAATTCACCAATATATGGGGCGTATCCGACGGAGATCTCTTTACCCATGCGCTGAAATACTATGACGCAAGGGCCGGGGAAAACAGACCGTTTTTTTCCATCATCATGACCACATCCAATCACCGTCCCTACACCTTTCCCAAGGGCATCCCGGGTATCCCGGCCGAGGGAGGCGGACGCAAGGCAGGGGTGAAATATGCCGACCACGCCCTGGGTGAGTTTCTCGAGCAGGCCGAGTCCCATGCCTGGTTCGACAACACCCTGTTCGTAATCGTGGCCGACCATTGCGCCCGGGTCTACGGCCGGGCCGAAGTGCCCGTAGCGACCTACCACATTCCGTTGCTCTTCTATGCACCGGGCAAGATTCCCCCTTCAAGCCTGGCCTGGCCCGTCGGACAGATCGACATCGCGCCCACGGTTCTGGCTGCTCTGGGGCTGCCCTACACGGCTCCGTTTTACGGTCATGACATTTTCGATCAGACCCGTGACCCGGAAAAGAACCCCCTGTTCCTGAACCACAATCACGACGTGGCCATGATGGTCGGCGACACCATGGCCGTTCTCGGCCTGCACCGGTCCGCCCGCCTTTTTCATTACGATCGGTCCAACAATACCCAGACCCTGCTGGAAGGCGATCCGGATACGTTCGACCGGGCCGCAGCCATCTATCAGACGGCCTATGAACTCTTCAGGGAACACGCGTACAGATGATTCCCCATCCAAAAAAGCCGGCAGGATCAGATTCCGAAGCTATCATCTGATCCTGCCGGCAACGGCATGCATCGTCCCTGTCAGATTGATCGGGGTTGCGCTTTTCCCTTTTCGTGAACACTCTTTTTCTCCGGCAACCAGATCCACAAAGAAATCCATGAACACGAAGAAAATACACAGAAACCTTGTGGTAACCACAATCCTGCTGCTTCTGTCGACGGCCCTTTTTGAACTCACAGACATCGATCTTGTAGTTCAGGATCGTTTTTTTGATTTCAATACGGCAACCTGGCTCATTGATGCCGACAATCAGATCTTACGGGGTATTTTTTATTCGGGAAGCAAAAAAATGATTATAGCCTTGGGCGTGGCCGCCATTCTCTGTCTTGGATTTTCCCTGAAAACAAAGCACTTTCAATCAAGAAGAAAGGGGCTCCTGATCTTTGTTCTTGCCCTGATCGTTGTCCCCTTTCTGGTGGCCAGAGCCAAGCAGATTACAAACATGTACTGCCCTGACCAGATCCGGCGATACGACGGAGTGTATCCCTATGTAAAACTTTTTGAACAGTATCCCCAAGGATTCCACCCGAAACGCTGCGGCAAATGTTTTCCTGCCGGACACGCTTCCGGCGGTTTCGCCCTGATGGCCTTGTATTTTACGTTCAAAAAACGCCGATCCAAACTGGCGGGAATGGGCATAGGCATGGCCATGGGATGGATCATGGGGATCTACCAGATGCTCAAAGGAGCCCATTATCTCAGCCACACGGTGACAACCATGCTCCTGGCCTGGATCATCATCTGCCTTATTCAGCAATGCGTAACCCACCTTGAAAACAATAAATACTTTGCATGGATCAGGGAACCTCTCCAGAAGCCGGTCTATTCCGGACGCAGATTCCACCTCGAGGGGTGGTCCTGA
>CAYWJL010000091.1:0-254 GCA_964458145.1 uncultured Desulfovibrionales bacterium
ATGGTGATCTCGTCTGCACCCTGAACGAACCCGGAGGCACGGTCATTCAGACCATGCGCAAGGATCTCATTGCGTCGTAGGGGCGGATTCCATATCCGCCCTTGGGGTGTGGGTATAGGGAAATGGCGGGGGTGGGGTCCTGGTGCGGAAAAGGGGCAGATATGGAATCTGCCCCTACGGATCCTACATTCGTCATGGATTCGACATCCGAAAACAGGGTGAAAACGGATTCAGATTGCGTAGAAATAGATTTT
>CAYWJL010000091.1:264-2712 GCA_964458145.1 uncultured Desulfovibrionales bacterium
GGTGGTTGGTTCTGGACGCGGAAAAGGGGCAGATATGGAATCTGCCCCTACATTTGTTTTATGTGTCGATTTCTTTTATCATTCTGGCAACGATTTCTTTTCCGGCGGTGATGGCCTCGTTGGCAAGATGGATGTCCAGAAAACTGATCTGTCGGGTGTCCGGTCTGAGAAGGATGTCGGGCGGGTCTTTGGCCAGGCGGGTTTCCTTGAGGGCGTTTTCCATGATGTCGATGGTGTTGGAGAGGATTTCGAACAGGGAGATATCCTGAGCCCCGTTGGTGGGCTTGCGCTGGACAAGTTTGTTGAACAATTGGGTCGGGAAGAGATCGTGTCCTTCCAGACGTTCGGCCCAGGAGGTGATGAAGGTCTGTTGGCTCAGAAATGAGGGAAGGGATTTGGACTTGGTTTTATTGGGGAGTTTGCCCTGAATCTTGGATTTGATGAATTTGGAATTGACATCGACTCCGATGACCAGATCCGCGCCCATTCCCCTGCAGATATCAACGGGCAGGGGATTGACCAGGGCCCCGTCCAGCAAGATACGTCCGTTGTTCTGCGCCGGGGTGATAAAACCGGGAACCGATATGGTTCCCCTGAGGGCCGTGCAGATTTCCCCTGTTTGCGCCACGACCTGCTCGCCCGTGCGGGCATCGGTCATGATCATGGCCATGGGGATATCGCAGTCCTCGAACCGGGGCATGTTCAGGTACTGGCGGTGAAAATCGATGAATTTGTTGCCCTCGATCAGCCCGGATTTCGGCAGAACAGGGTCCAGGATATTCAGGGTGTCCTTGCGGGTCCATTGACGAAGCCTGGCCGTATAGGCCTCGAACCGCCCGGCCGCATACATGGACCCCATGATCGCACCCACGCTTGTCCCGGCTATGCAAAAGGGGGTGATGCCCAGTTCGTCCAGCGCCTGAAGCACCCCGATATGGCTGATCCCACGGGCAGCGCCGCTGCCCAGAGCAAGGCCGATTTTGGCGGCATGAAGTTCGTCACGGGAAATGTTACGATAGAAATGCATAAAAACGGTTTTAAGGTTTAAGATTTAAGTTCTAAGTTTCAGGCAGTTACTCTCTGTCCACAATCCCGCTTTCTCTCCCTGTCAACATTGTCAATACGGTCAACAAGGTCACTCCTCCCCCCCCCTCACCTCGCTATATCCCTCTGCGCAGCAATAAGCCTCCCCACAACAGCCAACCGTTTCTGAATCTGGTTCTCTTCCAACCCCCGGCATCGGCCTTCGATCATGTTGCCCTGCAGCCTGGTTGCAAAGCCATGCTTCTCCAATGTTGCCTTCATGTCCACAATCAATGTGTCGGGTGGGGGAAATCCGGTTGATTTGTATCTGAAACCGATATGGTTGCGGGTGGGGTCCCGGCCGCAGACCGTGTCGATTTCAGCGAAATCCGGTCCGGCGTGGACGGTCATGTGCAGATAGGTTCGCGACAAAATGGCATGACCGAAGAGGTGGGGCTCCGGAGCGGCATCGTCGTCGCTATCCCTGGTTGTGATGGTAGATTCCATGCCGAACCACAGGGCCCACATGGGGATGGACTTGAGCTCGTTGGGGCCGACACTGCTCTTGCCTACGGCCGTGGGAAAGAGGCCGTCTGCCAGATTGAGCATCCAGATCCTGGCCGGGGGTTCATCCAGGAGCTTGGCCCCTTCCAGGCCCAGGCCGGACCGGTTGACCAGGCCGAACATGGCTTCGATGCCCCTGTCCCTGGCAAAGGAGATCATGTCGTACATGGATTTGATCCGTTCCGGGGAAACAGCCTGCTCCTGCCCCACCGGGGACAGGGTCGAGCGGCCGACCACACTCAGGGTCTTGTGGAACCTGCGAACATCGGCGGGACGTTGGTGTTCCGGGACAATGGATGTGATCCATACACGATTGCGGGTATCCAGGGCCCAGTCAATGGCGTGCTGCGTACCGAGACGTTCCTGGATGTCCAGCCCGTCAATGGTCAGCTGCTTGGCGTTGTGAGGGCTCATGAACGGGGGATCCGGATTCAGAAGCACTCTGTGACCTTCGTCTTTTGCCAGAAGCATGGTCGGGGCTTTTGGCCGGGACGAGGGGTCGAGAATGATGGAGACCATGTCCCGTTTGCGGGTTCTCACCGGCAGGGCTTGCACCGCTTCCGTGGGTTCGGGCCGAAACCGTCCCCATGCGTTGAGGGTCGGGACAACCTGGACCATGACCACCATGGGCGCCTCGCTGTCGGCCAGACCCTGCCCGATGCGTTCGGCCATGCATTCGGACCGATATTTGACCAGGATGCATTGTTTCCAGGCTTCGAGAATGCCGGAAAGGGTGATGCCCGAAAGTCTGACGTGGTGGGCCTCAAGTCCCAGAGTGGCCGGAGAACGTCGTGGATCCGCGTCCAGCTCCACAGTTCCTGACCCGCCCACAAGATCAAGAGTGGCGATTTCCATGGCATC
>CAYWJL010000091.1:2722-7410 GCA_964458145.1 uncultured Desulfovibrionales bacterium
TGGTCTGTGCGAGCGTTGCCAGTTGTGCGGGTTGGGAAAGGTCGACGTTTCTGAGCAGCTTGTCGATTTTTGGCCGGAGGTCATTGGCCTCGATGAAATAATGGTAGGCACTGGAAGAAATGACGAATCCTCGGGGAATGGCCAGGGAGGATTCACGCTCGTTCATGATCAGGGAGAGGGTTGCCGAGCCGTAATTGGCATGTTTTTGTCGTTTGTGAGCCTCGCTCAGGGGAAAGACAAAGGGGGGACGTATTTCCGGGTCGTCCACGCTCACGGCCATGCGCATGTAGAAGCTGGTCTTGGTGACATAGTCCATGAGATCCATGAACATGACGGGATTGATCCGTTGCAGGTGCTCGAGCATCGTGCGGACGTGGATGTCCAGCCGGGAGGTGAGATAGAGAATTCTGGACCAGTCAGCCATGGGCCGGCGGGCATGGAGTTCCTCGATTTCCGCGATGATCCCCAGGCAGGTCTCGTCCTCGCGCATGAGCCTGGCGAACGCATTGTACTTGGAGCGGAGAATGGCCCCGGGGGGAAAGGTTTCATACGTCCAGTGGGCAAAGATGTTTCTCAGGCTCATGGCTGATTCGTTTCCTCCAGACGTGGATACACGCAGTATCCCGGCCCGGGTTCCTGGACCGGTTCCAGAGGCAGGGTGACCTTGAAGACGGTCCCGGGCCCGGTGTTTTCGGGCATGTCTTTGGCTTTGAACTCGGGCGGCAGCGGGCTGGTCACCTCGATGGTTCCATGGTGGTCCTTGATGATCCCGAAGGATACGGAAAGGCCGAGCCCGGTTCCCTTGCCCGTTGGTTTGGTACTGAAAAAGGGATCAAAGATGGAGTGGATCTTTTTCTCGGGAATCCCGCATCCCGAATCGGCGATCCAGGCCGTGATGGTCATGTCGCTGACGTCGAGGCGCGTTCTGACCTTGATGATCCCACCGTCTTCCAGGGCATCCATGGCATTGGACAGAAGATTCATCCACACCTGCTTGAGCTTTTCGGGATCACCCTGAATGATGGGAAACCGGTCGTCGAGTTCGGTGATGATTTGCACATGCTCGAGCTGAAAGCTGTGGCGGATGAGATGGATGACCTCCATGATGGAGTTGTTGAAGCACATGATCACTTTCTGGCTCTGACTCTGGCGGGAGAACCCGAGCATGTCCGCCACGATTTTTTTGCAGAAGTGGGTCTGCCTGATGATGATTTCCAGGTCGCTGTAAATGGGGCCGTCTTTTTCCACGTCTTCCTGGATGAGCTGGGCGTATCCGAGAATGATTCCCAGCGGGGTGTTGATCTCGTGGGCCACGCCCCCGGCCAGTTTGCCCAGGGACTGAAGTTTCTGGGATTGGATGAGCTGATCCTGATAACTCTTGAGCACGCTGATGTCCCTGGCCGTGGAGAGCACCCCGGTGATCTTCCGGTTCTGGTCGCGCATGGCCACTCTGATGACATGGAACCAGCGGCCGGATTCACCGTCGTGTTCGGGCAGGAGCTGTTCTTCGTTCACTATCGCCCCGGTGAGCAGGATGTCATGAGCCTGTGCCATGCGGGACGTGGCAATGTCTGCAGGGAACAGGTCGTTGTCCGTGCAGCCGACCACCGTGTCCACGGTCTTGCCCACGAATCTGGCAAAGGCTGTGTTGGCGGCCATATATTTGTGGTCCGGTCCTGTGAGTCCGATGAGGTCGGGGGAGACGTCGAGGATGGTTCGCAGGAATTTCTGCTGCCTGGCCATGTCCTGTTCGGCCTGTTTGAGATCCTCGATATGCGATCGCATGGTCAGGGCCATGATGTCGAAGGTCTCCATGAGTTCCTGAATCTCGTCGCCGCTGCGGTTTTTGAACACCGGACATTTGCGGCATACGCTCAGTTTTTCCGGAAAGGGCATGCCCTTGCACTCCGGGCATTGGGTATCGGACAGGCACCAGCACCGGTATCTCGTATTGCCCCAGGCCACGCAGGAGGTACGATTGCAATGTCTGATCTCCCAGCATTTGGTCACCGGCCCGGGGTAGGTGGGCTGGTCCATGTTGCCTTTGACGATGGCCTCGGCGTGGTGCTGAAGGAGCCCGATTCTGGAAGTGATGCGTCGCGAAAAAAGGGCGGCAAGGATGAACGCCGCGCACAGGGTCAGTCCGGCAACGAGAATGATGGTCAGGATCAGACCGTGAATGACCTGCTGGATTTTGTTCTGGGAAAGGGCGACCCTGACCGTGCCGAGACGTTTTCCGTCGATGGTCACGGGGGTAGCAAAGTCATAGTATTTTTCCGTTCCCGTATCGATGGTTGTAATCCCTGTGGCGTCGTCTCTGCCCCGGTTGGCAGTCTTGAGATCCGTGGGAAAGCCCTGCTCAAAGGTATGGACAAGAACACGACCCTGGTCATCCTGGATGAATACATAGGTCACATCCTCGTCCACGGTCATGAGTTCGTCGACCATGCCCTTGAGGGCGAGCATGTCCGTGGCGAGCAGGGGGTCCGTGGCGCGCAGGGCGAGATTGCCCGCCATGACCTTACCCTGTTTGAGGAATTCATCGATCAGGGCCCTGGACGTTATGGGGGTGACGAACAGGGTGACCACCAGGGAGGAAAAAAGCACGATCAGAGCGATGCCGATGTTGACCTTGGTCCTGACACGCATGCGGGAAAAGGTTTTCATGAGTCACCCCCCGGGTCACCCGCATCCCGGCAGGGCGGCACAGGTCCCGGATCGTCATGTACCAGACGCTCGGCCAATCTTCTGACGGAATCGTAATCCTTGTCCTTTGTGGGAATGATTCCATCCATGCCCGCGGTATGAAGGATTGCTGCCTGCCCGGGATTGTTCAGGGACAGGGAGAACATGGCTTTGGAGATACGGTCCACAACGTTCTGGTCAAGCCCCTTGCGGGCCGCATAGACCCAACTGGGGCAGGGTGGGGTCGTGGCTATGATTTTGATGGAGTCGGGCGCGATTTTTTGTGCAACAACCTGGAGGGCGCCTTCGCGGATGGAGGCGATGTCGTATTTGCCCGCGTACACGGCCAGGATGGCCTTTTCCTGCTTCCCGGCGGGACCCGGGGCGAAATTGATGCACGAGAAACTGTCCTTGGTAATCCCGTGATCGAGAAAATAGCCAAGGGCCAGGAGATAGCCGCCCGTGGAGAGGGGATCCACTGCGATCCATCGCTTGCCCACGCAGTCGGACAACCGGTTGACAAAGGGATTGTCGGCTCTGGCGATGATCTGCCCCCGGAAGGTGGGTTTGCCCGATGAGGGTTCGATGATCCGCGCAAAGGCCCGGGCCCCTGTTTCGGCCAACCGCACGTAGACCATGGGATTGGAAAAGGAAATGTCGATCTTCCCCTGTCTGACCATGTCCAGATGCTCGTCAAAGGTATTGGGAAAAACCTGTCGTATGGGGAGACCGGTCTTCTGTGCAAGATAGCGGACAAGAGGATTGTGCCGCTTGTACGAAACCGTATGGGAATACTGGGGCAGATACGCATAGGTCAGTGCCCGGTCCTGCTCGGGCCGATGGATGGTCTCCCGTTTGTCCATGTCCACATGGACGACCTCTTCTCCCTTGTCGCACCCGAAGAGTCCGGGGAGGAGGAGCAACAGGGCAAGGAGAAGAAGGCAGAAACGCATGCGGTAGAAGGAAGGAGGGTCAGGCATTGTATAAACCGGGTTTATGTTGAAGACTGTTTTAGGTTGTATGTTTTAGGTTTTAGGATGAAATCCGACATGATATAATCTGATGCAAGAATTGGTAGAATGGCAGCAATGAAAAACGCATCTGTAGGGGCGATTCATGAATCGCCCTTTTGGAGGACATTAAAAATGAAGGTATCGCAGGAAAAAGAAGTTCAGCGCGTCGGTTAAATGGCACGGCGTGCAGAGAAAAGGGCACGGTGCGCCGGAAAAAGGGCACGGCGCGCCGTGCCCCTACGCACTATGATTGTCTATCATTCATGGCGTGCGACCTAAAACATAAAACCTAAAACATAAAACCGCCTCACCCCTCCCACGAAGTCATTGTTTCCGAAAGTTCAGCGTCTTCCTTGTGCATGGCAGCGATGCGGGAGAAAAGGGGGATGCGATGCCTGATGCGGGAGAAGAGGATGCGGAGCACGATGTAGCCGCCGATCATGGCAAAAGGGTATTCCAGGTCCCAGCCGATGCCCGGGATGGTGGCGATGGTGATCCCGGAAAAGCGTTCCTGCATCCAGCCCAGGGCAAAGGGGAGGGGCCACAGGGACACGGCGAACAGGGCGGCCTGGGCAAAGAAGACTTTGCCGAAATATTCGTTGGCCCAGGAATTGGCCGACTTGTACACGGATTTGTTCTTCTGCTTGATGGCATCCACCGAGATGTTGTGCATCCGGATCATTTCCCTGTTCAACCGGGCGTAATACTTTCGGTTGATCAGATAGACCAGGGCCATGCTTGCCTCGCCGAGAACGATGCAGCCTGTGGCCAGAATCATGGTGCCGAACCAGAAGGACAGATCCGGAGAGCCGGAAAAAATCCTGTAGGGTGCGATAAGGACGGGATCGATGATGGAAAGAATGGTGGTCCAGGTCATGGGCGTGTGCCGGGTGCAAGAATGGTGAGGTTGAAAATACGAGTATAAATGTTCCCAGGCTTCAGGTCAAAGCAAAACGGCCCGGCTCTCCATGTGGTGAACCGGGCCGTTTT
>CAYWJL010000092.1:0-7383 GCA_964458145.1 uncultured Desulfovibrionales bacterium
AGGGCGGGCAGAAGGACGTCCAGGAGCCCGGATGCCTGGGTGCTGGTGGTTGTGGACATGGTCAGAACCTTGTTGCCGTCGGCATGGGCCGCACCGGCAGTCAGAAAGAACAGGACCACAAGTCCTGCAATGATGGCCAAACGCTGTTTCATGGTTCCCTCCTTGTTTGTCGGTTTGTCAGCTCTATGTCGTTCCTGGCTGAAGTGGTGAACCTTTTAATATATGCTTTTTGGCATTATAGTCAATAAGTAAGGATGAAAATGATCAAATTGGAGGGGGGAAGACTCGGGCAGATGCTATGTCGTAAGCACGTCATCCCGGCGCAGGCCGGGATCTCTAGGGTTGCGAGCATTGTATGTCGAAGAAGCAGCAGCCCGGTCGTGCAAGATCCCGGATCAAGTCCGGGATGACGATCAAAGAGGCCCCGTGGCTTTTGAGCGACTTCTGAATCGTTACCATGTTTTTTCGGATAGCGACAAAAAAAGCCGGAGGCACATAGTGTCTCCGGCTGGCGTTTTTTGAGGTAGGAAAGGTTGTCTAGAAATCTAGGGTCGATTGCCATGCCCTGACCATGGAATCGATGCGACTGGTAAAAAGGGCCTTGCCGTTTTGGAAGAAGGCAAGCTCCTTGTCCGGTACGGTCTGACCGATCCAGGCCAGGGGCTGGCCGGCAAAGCATCGTTCGAATCGTGTTCTGTGCTCGGGTTTGACCGTGACCAGGAAGCGGCTGGCCGATTCGCTGTACAGGAGTTCTTCCGAAGACAGGGACGGGCCCTGGAAGGGAACACGGTCCAGATCCACCTGGGCGCCGATACGGCCGCCAATGGCCATTTCGGCAGCAGCCACACCCAGTCCTCCGTCGGAAAGATCATGGCAGGCGGTGATCAGTCCTTGCTGGATGGCCTGGAACATGGCCAGATAGCGGTTTCTGGCCGGGATGAGATCCACCTGGGGAACCTGGCCCCCTTTGAGTCCCAGCTCGGAGCAGAATTCGCTGCCGCCCAGTTCGGCCCGGGTCAGACCGAGGATATAGATGAGCTCGTCCGGGGCCTTGAAGTCCGAGGTCAGGCACTTTTCAATGTCCGGGATGACCCCCATGGCCGAGAAGAGGACCGTGGGCGGGATGGAGATCTTGGTGGTTCCGCCGGTGTAGTCGTTCTTCATGGAATCCTTGCCCGAGATACAGGGCACGCCATACCCCATGCAGAAATGGGCCAGTGCCTGGTTGGCACGGACCAGCTGGGCCAGCTTGTATTCCCCGTCCGGGGTTTTTTCCGACTGTACCGGATCGCACCAGCAGAAGTTGTCGATCCCGGCCATGTGGCGGATGTCCGCTCCCACGGCAACAGCGTTGCGGATGGCTTCGTCGATGCAGTTGGCCATCATCCAATAGGTGTCCAGATCGCTGTATTTGGGACAGATCCCGTTGCTGATGACCAGCCCCTTGTTGGAACCGAGCACCGGCCGGACCACCCCGGCGTCTCCGGGACCGTCCAGCTCGTCCCCCACCAGGGGTTTGATCACGCTGCCGCCCTGGACCTCATGATCGTACTGGCGGATGACATATTCCTTGGAACAGATGTTGGGTCTGGCGAGCATGCGTCCCAGAAATTCGGCTCCATCGCCCATGGAAGCCGGATCGATGGTAACGGTTTCGGGCAGATCCGGACGTTTCCACACGGCCGAAAGCTCCATGCGCGGTGCCCCGTCGTGCAGGAAGTCCATGTCCATGTGACAGACGATCCTTTCTCCGTACCTGACATGGAAGGCGCCGGAATCCTGGAATTCGCCGAGCACCGTGGCCTCCACATCCATTTCCTTTGCCAGGGCGAGGAATGGTTCCAGACTTTCCGGTGGCACGGCCAGGGTCATGCGTTCCTGAGCCTCGGAAATGAGGATCTCCCAAGGGTCCAGGCCGTCGTACTTGAGGGGAGCGAGCTTCAGATCCATGTCGCAGCCCCCGCAGTCCTGGGCCATTTCCCCAACCGAGGAACTCAGTCCCCCGGCGCCGTTGTCCGTGATGGCGTTGTACAGGCCCAGATCCCGGGCCCGCATGAGAAAATCGTACATCTTGCGCTGGGTGATGGGGTCGCCGATCTGTACGGCCGTGGCCGGTGAACCTTCATGGAGTTCTTCCGACGAAAAGGTCGCCCCGTGGATGCCGTCCTTGCCGATCCGTCCGCCGGTCATGACGATCTTGTCCCCGGGCAGAGCTTTTTTCTCCTCGCTGGGGTGCCCTTTGACCGTCTTGGGCATGGTCCCGATGGTCCCGCAAAAGACCAGGGGTTTGCCCAGATACCGTTCGTCAAAGAGGATGGCCCCGTTGACCGTGGGAATGCCGGACTTGTTGCCCCCGTGCTCCACGCCCTCGCGCACGCCTTCCAGAACCCGTCTGGGATGGAGGAGTCTGGGCGGGATTTCCTTGTCGTAAAAGGGCGAGGCAAAGCAGAACACATCCGTGTTGCACAGCAGATTGGCTCCCATGCCCGTGCCCATGGGATCGCGGTTCACGCCCACGATGCCGGTGAGGGCTCCTCCGTAGGGGTCCAGGGCCGAGGGGCTGTTGTGGGTTTCCACCTTGATGCACACGTTGGTGGTGTCGTCGAACCGGACCACCCCGGCGTTGTCCTTGAACACGGACAGGCAGAAATCGTCCTTGCCCATACGCTCGCGCAGGGTCTTGGTGCTCCCCTGAACAAAGGTCTTGTACAGGCTGGTTATGGTGGTTGTTTTACCTTTTTCCGTGTCGGTATAGTCGATGGTCGCGTTGAAGATCTTGTGCTTGCAATGCTCCGACCAGGTCTGGGCCAGGCATTCCAGTTCGGCGTCCGTGGGGTTGGCGGGCAGCCCCTGCTCCTTGCGTTCCTCGATGGTCTGAGCCTTGGTGAAATGGGCTTTGAGGAGACGCATCTCCTTGAGGCTCAGGGCCAGGGTTCTGGACCTGCTCAGATCCATGAGTCCCTCATCGTCGAGATCGGCCAGGGGGATGATTTCCACCCTGTCCGACGCCTGACCCGTGACACGGGCCGCCTGGGCCGGAAAGCCCGGGCTTTTTTGCCATTCGTCCATGGATGCAAACTGGAATCGCTGGATGAGCTCGTTGGCCAGGAGATCTTTGGCGATGTGTTCCACCGCGTCCCGATCGAGATCCCCTTCCAGCAGGTACTGGGTGGCCGTGTACACAGCCGTTTTCCGTTTGCGATCCTGGTTCAGGCCGAGCACGGTGGCCAGGCTTTCACGGGCGGTCTTACCTTCGTTGTCGGTGACCCCGGGCCTGAAGCCCACCTCGATGATCCAGTCAAAATCCCGGGCCAGGGGAGGCAGTGATGCCGTATGCAGGACGGGGTCATGCAGCGCACCGAGTTCCACGACATGATCGATCTCGTCCCGGCTCAATCCTGATACGGTATAAACCTTGAGCATGCGGACCCGGTCGATGGAAAGACCGAGTTCGTTGTGGATCTTGCGGGCGATGTTTTCGCCCTGAACGTCGCGTATGGTGTCCAACAGGCCGATTTCAATACGTGTGAGCATGGATGAAAACTCCCTCTAGGGGTTAGAGGACAGAAGGCGGAAGAAAGAAAACATAGTGCGCAGTGCTCAGCAGGCAGTGCGCAGATTGGAACATGTCGTCATCCCGGACCTGATCAGGGATGACGAGGTGCTTTACGATGACGAAGTGGACCACGATGATGGTTGAAAACAAAAAAGCCTGAAGCATGGTTTTGTTTTCAAGGCGTCGACAATCAATTTTGCTTGTCTGTTCATTCGGCAAGAACGATAGCGTCACCACCCTGGGTTTTGGCGGCATAGCTGGCCTTGTCGGCACGCAGCAGAAACGTCTCCGGGGATTCGTCGTGTTTGAAAAGGGCAACGCCCATACTCAGGGAGATGTCCTGGGCGAAATGTTTGTCAAAATATTCCTTGATCCGGGACGCCAGATTCTGGAGTGGAACAGGACCGATTTCCGAGGCCAGGACAACGAATTCATCCCCCCCGTATCTGCACGGGATATCCATGCCCTGACGGGTGTTCTTGCGAAGGATGGCTCCGATGCCGGCAAGGACCCGGTCTCCGGCCTGATGACCGTATTGGTCGTTGAAGCCCTTGAAATTGTCCACGTCGAAAAAGATCATTCCCAGGGAACGCCCTGTTCGCAGGCACTTCTTGACCTCTTCGGACAGGGCGATGTCGAATTGGTAGCGGTTGAAAACCTTGGTCAGGCTGTCGAACGTGGCCTGGTGTCTGAGCTTTTTTTCCAGGCGGCGGATTTTGGAAACATCCCTGCCGACGACGAGGTATTGCAGGGGATAACGGGTCAGTTCGGAAAAGATCAGCTCGTAGGATCCCGGTTTGTCGTCCACGCCGTTTTTCAGGGTGACTTCCACGGGTGGGCCCGATTGTCCCAGAAGCGTGGCATCCCAGCGGGCGGCAAACGCCTTCTCGGGCTTGGCGAGATGAAACAGGTTCTTGCCCGGCCATGCCGCCGAACCAAGGGGAGAGACGTAGGAGATGGTACCCTCGTGATCCACGGTAAGGACAAGATCCTGCATGGAGGAAACCAGATTGTGCAGGAATGTCCGCTGTTTGAGGATGTCGAATTCGATGCTGCGGACCTTGGAAATGTCCTCGAGGAGAGCGATGTGTTCTATCCCCCCTTCCCCCATTTTCTTCTGGATGCTCAGGTAGATACACGCCTCGTTGATCCTGTCGTCTCCGTGGAGCGGACAAAAGATGCGTGAGTATGCCGGCTTGGTTTCGTCCTCAAAGTAGGCGTTCAGTTCAATATCCTTGGGGTAGCCGAATTCGGTGGTCAGAATGTCCACGAGCCGGCTTCCTTCGAGCTTGTCGGGGGTGGGAGCGATGGCTGTAAAATGGGTGTTGGCCTGCAGGATGATTCCGTCCGGGTCGAGGCGGACCACACCGATGGGAAGGGCATCGAGGGTTTGGGCCTTGGATTCGACGAGAGCCTGACTTTTGAGGTACGAAGCAATATGCTGACCCACAAAACGGAAGTAGAGCCGGAGTTCGGGGTCCTCGGCCATGTCGCTGTTTGCCGATGCAAGTCGCAACGAACCGATGTCGTTTCCCGCGTCCCTGATGTCAATGATGGGGCCGTGATGTTTCCAGGGGATGGCTTGGGGCTGGACGGCTTCAGGGGGCTGCTCGTTGTGGGGGTCATGGTACAAGATCCAATGGCCGTCAAAAGGGGTACGAAAAGCCATCTCCCACTGTTCGATGCCCCAATGCAGTTTGAGGTGCATGCCGATGGAATTGACCACGGAAGCGATGCCGTCCTGGGCATGGCGGATGTCCATGCTCAGGAAATACAATTCCTGCATGGACTTGATGGAGTGATTGAAAAAGCATTCGTCAGAGGGAAGCCGGGGAATCTCCAACGCTTCACAGATGGCATGGAACTTTTCCGTCACCCGTTTGCGCAGATGCGAGAATTGGTCGTCATCCAGCCTCAGGACCTTTTGAGCAAGGGTGGAAAAATGCAAGGCCGGTTCGGGATCGCCCTTGTGGTGAAATTCCACTTCGGCCCACCGCGTACCCAGGATGACCGCCTGAATGATGGGAGGATGGTCATCCAGATGGTCCATGTCGTGATGGGCGAGGATGCCGTCGGTGCAGACATCGGGAAGTGCCCAGCGGTCAATGAGCTCTTTGGTCAGAAGTTCGTGGGTGGTTCCCCATATTTTTCGTTCCAGAGCTGCCTGGCGAGGGGAAAAGGTTGCCAATTCGTTGGCAGGAAAGGGGTACTCACCGGTGGTTACCAGAAGTATTCGGGAAAGATCCTTGAGGAGTGCGCACAGATAGGCCTGGGAGATATGCCGGCGATCGAGTCGTTCGGCAATGATTTCCGCTGCGGTGGCGGCCCAGATCATGGCGTTCCATGCCCGCGTGAGATCCTCGGGAGCCATGGCAGATGTGGTGACGTTTTTCTGGAATGACGCAAAGATGATGATTTTGACGAGTTCCTTGTTGCCAAGGACCACGGCTGCCCGTTTGATGTCCGAAACCGGCGCGGAGAGGTTGTAATAGGCGGAATTGGCCAGGGCCAGGACCATGGCCGTGAGGGACGGATCCAAGCGGATGATGTCGGCGATCCGGGTGAGATCCGGATCAGGCAGCATGGCTTCCTGCAATACTTTGCCCATGACCGGCGGGAAGACGGTCTGCTGGCATAATCGAAGCGATTTCGATATATTGCGATGAAGAGTCTGCTGGTCGGCCATGCTATTTATCCCTGAGGAGTACGAACTCGAGAAGTTCCGAAAGAATGTCCCGGTCGGTGGTTGCGGGCAGGTGGTCGAGGCTTTTCCGGGCCCGGGCGATGAACAGACTCGCTTCGTCCCGTGTTTTGAGATCCATCCCCATGGCCTGGATATCCACAACTATCGTTGCGATGTCCTGGTCATCCATGGTCCCCGTCTTGAGTTTGTCCATGACCTCGGTTTTCCGGGGACCCGAAAGTTCCTGGAGATAGAAAACCAGCGGCAGGGTGAATTTGCCCTCCTTGAGGTCGCCACCAAGGGGCTTGCCGGAGATGCCTGCCGCCGAGGAATAGTCCAGGGCATCGTCCACGATCTGGAAGGCGATGCCCAGATTGAGCCCATATTCGCAGGCGTTCTCAAGGGCTTTTGCATCGGCTCCTGCCATGATCGCCCCGCACTGACAGGCTACCTGGAGGAGATAGGCTGTCTTGCCGGTGATGATGTCCATGTACTGGGCACGGGTTATGGCCGGGTTCCTGAGCAGGGCGATTTCCTTGATCTCGCCGGTGGCCGTTTGCATGATGGCTTCGGCCAGGCAATACGTCAGTGCGGGAATGTCGTATTCCGCAGCGATTTTGTTGGCCAGGGCGAAGAGGATGTCTCCTCCCAGAATGGCATGACTTGTCCCGTACACGAGATGGGCGGCCTTTTCCCCCCGTCGCAACCCTGCGTTGTCCAGAATGTCGTCATGGAGCAGGGAGGCGGAATGCAGAAGTTCGACGGCCACGGCCATGGGATAGATGTCGTCTCTATCGTAACCCAGTGCCCTGGCCGTGAGAAGGGTCAGGACCGGGCGAACCCTTTTGCCGCCTGCCTTGAGAACATGCTCAACGAGGGGGAGGACCTCGGGTTCGAGATCTCGGGTCAAATCGTACAGCGTCTGATTGATGCGGGGCAATTCCCGGGCCATGTAGGCTTTGAGGTTGTTCATGGATCGAATGTGTTCGCTCTTGGTCCCGGGGGACGGGTTAGTGGAATTGAAGAAATTTGTAACTATTCAGAAGTCGTCCAAAAGACGCTGGTCATCATTGATCGTCATCACGGACTTCTTTGATCGTCATCCCGGACTTGATCCCGGATCTTGTTCGGCTGGGCCGCTGCT
>CAYWJL010000093.1:0-7364 GCA_964458145.1 uncultured Desulfovibrionales bacterium
TTGAGGCCGAGACCCTGGCCGATACCACAACCGGCAGCGGCGAGAGCCATGCCGAGAGCGGTGGCGAGAGAAGTCATGGAGATGACTGCGGGATCGGCGTCTGCGGCAAAAGCGACACCAGCGACTGCAACCATGGCAATTGTGCTCAGAACAACCATAAGACCTTTACGCATGATACTTTCCTCCAAACAATGTTATATAGTTGTGGTCGAAACGACCATTTCCCCGAATTAGTGGGCCTCGGAAAAGGCACCCTGCAGATAGACCAGGCTGAGCATGAAGAAGACGAAGGCCTGGATACAGTCTGCCAGAAGGAACAGGAAACACATGGGCAGCGTGGAGACGACCGGTGCCAGGATGAACAGAAGGGCCAGAACGATGTCTTCACCCATGATGTTTCCGAAAAGTCTGAGTGTGAGAGAAAGGGGACGAGCGAAGTGGCTGATGACCTCGATGGGGAACATCAGGGGAGCCAACCACCAGAAGGGACCCATGAAATGCTTGATGTACTTGAACCCGTGAAGCTTGAAGCCCCAGAAATTATAGTACAAAAAGACAAAGATCGCCATGGCCGCATTGGTGTTCACATTGGCCGTGGGAGCATCTCCACCGGGAAGCATACCGGCGAGGTTGCAGCAGAGGATAAATATGAACAGGGTGCAGAGAACCGGAAAAACCTTTCGTCCGTTCTCGCCCATGTTGGCCACGACGAAATCTTCCAGAGAACCGATGAGGAACTCGAAGAAATTCTGAAAACCTCCCGGAACCATTGAGATCTTCTTGCTGGCCAACCAGCCAACAATAAAGAGCCCGGCCATAATCGTCCACGCATACAGAACATTGTTGGGAATCAACAAATGCCCGTGTGCATCCACCAGAAAAGGTGCAACAAGTTTGACCGCTTCTTCCACGAGAAAGATCGGGTGCAGATTAGCCGCCATCGTCCTAAGCCTCCTTCAATTTTTGCCCTACGAAATATTTCGCGCCATACATCAAAATATTCACCAACACCAGTGACAGGCCCACCAACAAAGCAACCACCGAGGACCTGCACCAGACGATAAGTACATAGAGTGCCACACCGGTCAAGCCAAGGCGGGAATAAAAACCGAACAGCAAGAGAGACACCGAACCCTGGCGCAGAAAGATCAATCCCTGAATGACCTTGGCCAGAGCATAAAAATTGAGCGTCCCGATCAAGCCTCCGGCCACGACATCAAGTGGCCAGGAGACGAACAACCCGGCGGGCAGGAGAACGAGCAACACCATGGTCAGGATGATCTGGTTGCGTACGAGGCAGCGAACCTCTTCGATCCTGAATCCATGCCTGTACAGATAACGATCAATGGCTGCCGTCATGCCTACTTACTCCCATCCTGCTCCTGGAGTTTCTTGACTTCCAGATACATGTTCTTGAAACCTGCCGCGATCCCGAAAAACAGAAAGATGAGCAGACACCAGGGCTTGGTCCCGAGCCACTTGTCCAGAAAATACCCCATGGCCAGCCCCACAAAGGTGCAGGTGACGAGGTGTATTCCGACAACGCTCATATTCCCTAATGTCTCGAAATATTTCCGATCTTTGCTATTTTTCTTTTGAAAGAGCATGGTTTCCACGTAAGGGTTCCTGAAAGAACATGTTCGCACGGAGATCGCGCAAACATTCACAAGATGCGTCGAGCTACCACAGAGACCTTGGCCAAGTCAACGGATGATTCGTGATTTTATCCATTTTTTTCCGGCCCCGATCCAAGGGCATCAAACAAATTCATCATTGATATGGGAGTGTTGTCTCTAAGGTTGCCCAGACGACCAAAGCTTGATTCCCACAAAAGCAGTCCCTATAAGCCTGTGAGCACATCGCGGTCCTTTGGTCGGCGAACGCTCTCTTCACGACGGGCCTTTCTTTCCCCGAAAAGCCGCCCTGTCAAGTAATCATCGGGGACCTCATCCACTGGACGACATATGCCCATACCCTCCTTTCGACTCAGGACCAACCAGCTCGCAACCCACCTCAATCCGCGAAAGGTTCCGGCTCGCGCCGAAGGCACCGAGGGGCTGCGCCCCTTCCAGCCCCGTGCTCTCCAGGCCCTGGAACTCGGCCTCACCATCAGAACCTTTGAATACAATATATATCTGGCCGGAGAGCCGGGACTGGGCCGCAGTTATCTGGTCCGAAAATTTCTCGCCCCCCTGGCCGCCCGGAATTCCGTTCCTCCGGACTGGATCTATACATTCAATTTCAAGGACCAGGACCGTCCACGAGCCATCGCTCTTGATCCCGGTCTCGGCAGAGCCCTCAAACAGGGTCTTGCCAAGGCGATCAGGGATATCAGGCATGACCTGCCTGCCCGGTACGAACATGAATCCTATGTCACCAGACATGATGCCCTGATCAATGCCTACAATCTCAAGCGGGACAATCTTCTCGAGACCATGGAAACCCGGGCCAACGACCGGGGCTTCAGCCTCAATGCCGACGAAGACGGCTCCCTCTCCCTCTACCCCCTGGTGGAAGGCAAGGTCCTCTCTCCCGAGGAATACGAACGACTGAACCTGTCCCTGCGCCAGAATCTCAAGCAGCAGAGTTCCGCGATCATGGACGAAGTCATCGACCTGTCCAGGCAGATCAACAAGGAGGAACAGATTTTCAGGGAAGAGGAACGAGAACTCGAGCAGGAAGTGGCCAGATCCGTGGCCACCAATGCGCTGACACCTCTCTCCGAAGAGTTCGCCTCCAACAAGGAGGTTTCGGCCTACCTCGAGGCACTGACCGGGGATATCGAGGAAAACCTGGACAAATTCCGGGAACGAGAAAAACCCACCACACTCGAGGGCGGTCAGGACTTCCCGCCGGGCATGGAAAATTTCTTCCAGCGCTATGACATCAACCTCTTCGTGGACAACGGCGATCAGCAGGGCGCGCCCGTGATCCTGGAGACCAACCCGGGGTTCTTCAATCTTCTGGGATGCATCGAACGGGAAACCGAATGGGGAACCTATTACACGGATTACACCCTGATCAAAGCCGGGAGCATCCACAAGGCCAACGGAGGGTATCTGATCCTGTACGTCAACGACCTGCTGGCGCACCCTGTGGCATGGGAAGGACTCCTGCGCTGTCTCAGATCGGCCCGGTTGCGGGTGGAAGACCCCACGGACCACTACGATCTTGTCCGCACCAAGACCATCGAGCCCGAACCCATGCCCATGGACCTGAAGATCATTCTCATCGGCGACGATGAGATGTATGACATCCTTCTGGAACAGGAAGAGCGGTTTCGCAAATATTTCAAGATAAAGGCCCATATTCAGGAAACCGTATTCCGGACCCCCGAGACCGTAACCGCCTATGTCCGCGCCCTGCGCCATATTGTGACGGAAAACAACCTGCAACCCTTCACCAGGGAGGCCATGGCCAGGCTCGTGGATCACTCCTCCCGGCTGGCCCAGGATCAGGAACGATTGTCCCTGCTGTTCTCCCGCATGCGCGAGGTCATGATCGAGGCCGATGCTCTGAGCAAGATGCGCTCCGCGCCCGAGGTGACCGTGACCCTGGTCAACGAGGCACTCAGGGCGGGTGAATTCAGGCTCAATCTTTACGAGGAAGAGTTCCTGCACGAATACGACCGGACCGTGATCAAGGTCCGCACCGAGGGAAGGGAGGTCGGACGGGCCAACGGTCTGTCCGTGAGCCAGATAGGCGATTACGTGCTGGGACTGCCCCACGAAATCTCGTGCACCGTGGGCGTGGGGCACGGCGGCATTCTGGACCTGGAACGGGAAGCCGAGCTGGGCGGACCCATCCACACCAAGGGAATGATGATCCTCAAGAGCTATCTCCTGAATCTCTTTGCCCAGGACAAACCCCTGGTGCTGACGGGAAGTCTGTGCTTCGAGCAGAGCTACGCCCATGTGGACGGGGATTCCGCCTCGGGCGCGGAACTGGCTGCCCTGCTCTCCGCCCTGGCCGACATGCCCATCAAACTCAATCTGGCCTTTACCGGGGCCATTTCTCAATCAGGGGCCATCCTGGCCGTGGGCGAGGTGACCCGCAAGATCGAAGGCTTTTTCAATGTCTGCAAACGCCGCGGCCTCACCGGTGACCAGGGCGTGCTCATCCCCTGGGACAACCGGACCCAGCTCATGCTCGCAGACGAAATCGTCGAGGCGGTGGACCAGAACATGTTCCACGTGTATGCGGTCAAGACCATCGAGGATGCCATGGAAATTCTGACAGGGGTGAAACCCGGCAGACGCCTCAAAAACGGCGGGTTTTCCAAGAACTCCATCTACGAAGCCGTTGACGAAAGATTGGCGGAACTGGCAGAATTGGCGGACATGAACGGTACCAAAAAACGACGCCGCAAACGCAAGAAGGCAGCCGAGAAAAAAGATCAGGAAACAATGGATGCGTGACGTCGGAGCCTGACAAGGAACTGCCACGTTGCAAACCGACTCTTCGTCCTTTGCCGTCATCCCGGCGCAGGCCGGGATCTTGAAGGCCAAGGACGCAGCCAAGATGCAAGGCGATGCCGAATCCATAGAGATCCCGGATCAAGCCCGGGATGACGCATGTATGCCAGGACAATCTCCCACCGGTCCTCAACCCTTAACCCTTAACCCTCAACCCTCAACCCCACCCTGCTGTCATCCGTCTCACCCCTTGCAACCGAGCCCCATATCATTAAACGTATGACCACTCATCCGTCCTTCCCCCAACCCGGACAAACCATGCAAACACTCCTTCTCCCCTGCAAGAGACTATGGTGCTCCAGCCTTGTTCCGGCACTTCTCCTTGTCGTTCTGACCCTCGCCGCACCGGCCCTCGCCCAGAATACCACAGGCGAGGCCGCCCCGCAGGCCACTGCAGCCGAAGAGGCGAGGATATCGACCTATTTCGATGCCACTCTGGAAGAAATCAGAGAATTCATCGACTCCCGGGAAGCGATCTCGCAACAGGTGAAGGATACGCTGAGCGAACTGGAGGGCAGGCAGCAACGACTCGAGCAGGAGCTTCGCCAGATCAAGGGCATGGCCAGGATCGTTCAGGGCAGGCCCTATGAAACCCGAGGCGTGCTGCAGGATCTCAAGAGTTTGCGCAAGGAGATACGAGGGACTCTGGCCCCGGCCGAACATCTGCTGGCAGAGCTGAACACCCGGCAGGACAAGATCGGTCTGCTGGCCTCGGAAACCGACCAGCCCTGGACCAGAGAGCTGCCGTCATCCCTGCAGGAGAGGCTGACCGGTCTCAAACGAGCCCTGGCCCACAACGAGAGAGAGATCAAGAAACAGCAGACCAGGCTGTCCAAGGCTCTGGAAACCATAACCCAACTCGACAGCGGGGCACAGGAATCGCTTGCATCCATAGAAAAGGCCCTCCCGGGATTCTGGAAACGCCTTCTCTTCTCCCCCAGACACAGTCTGCTCGATCCGAGATCATGGAAAGAGGGACCGGGTGAATTGGGAGAATGGATTGCCGACCTGCCCAGCTTTTTGCGCATCCAGTTACCGGCCTCCCGCGCTGAATGGACCGATTGGACCGGCAAGGTGCTCGTTTACTGGCTTGTGCTGCTGGCAACCCTGTTTTTCGGATTGCGCAAGTCAGCCGTATGGCAAGGGATGACAACGGCCCAATCGCCGCGACACATTCACATCCCCTGGGTATGGGGCTCCCTGTCTCTGGCCCTGCTGGGCGCGTTTTTCACGAGCGGCTACCGACAGACCACCCTGCAGTTGAGCCTCATCTATCTGACTCTGTTCTATGCAACCATGCGTGCCGCATGGACAGGAAGAATGCTCGAATCGACCGTGGGTTACATGTCACCCCTGCGACCGGGATTTCTCATATTCGCCGGTGCCACCCTCCTGCAGCTCCTGGATCTTCCCCAGCTTTTCTCCATCCTGGCCTGGCTGGGTGTGCTGGGCGTGTCCATTGTCTTTGCACGCAGGATGCAGGCGCCCTTTGTCCTTGAAAAAATCATCGTCAAAGCCACCTCCGCCATCTGCGGAATCCTCTTTGTTCTGGCTCTGTTCGGCCTTGTGCAGCTCTCCCTGCTCCTGGCTCAGGTCTGGGCTCTTTCGGGTCTTTTTCTGCAGCTCGTGGTGGTTGTCACCAGCCGGCTTCGCATCAGCGTGGAGCGCCTTCCCGCCACCCTCTCCATGACCATTGTCAAGGGCATCGTGGTCGGGTTCGGCTCGCCCATCATCTGGGTCCTGGGCCTTTCGGCCGTGCTGGGCTGGCTGACCATGCACCTGGGAAGCGATTTCGTGTTCCAGCGCGTCTCCTCCCTGAACCTGAGCTGGGGCGAATATTCCCTGAATTTTTTCCGCTTCGCCGTGATCATCGTCCTGTTCTATCTCACCCATGCCTTCGGCAATATCTGGGGACAGATTCTGGATCAGAAGTATTTCCGATGGTCCAAGATCGATCCCGGCATTCTCGCGTCTCTGCGAACCACCGGCGGGTATGCCATCTGGATCGTCAGCGGGATCATCGCCGTGAACATCATGGGTATCAGGCTGACCTCCCTGGCGGTCATTGCCGGTGGTCTGTCCGTGGGTATCGGTTTCGGTCTGCAGAACCTGATCAACAATTTCATCAGCGGATTGATCCTGCTCTTCGGACGAACCATCCAGGCAGGAGATGTCATCCAGCTGGATCAGCTCTGGGGCAGCGTGCGCAAGATCAACATCCGCAACACCGAGATCCAGACCTTCGACAACTCCATCATCTTTGTGCCCAATTCCGAACTCATCTCCGGCAGGCTGACCAACTGGACCCACCGGGGAGACTGCCGACTGCGCCGTGACCTTCTGGTCGGGGTGGCCTATGGGTCGGATGTCGAACGGGTCAAAACCAACCTGATGCAGGTGGCCAGGACCCATCCCCATGTGCTCGCCGACCCCGCCCCCACGGTCCTGTTCAAGGCCTTTGGAGCCAGTTCACTGGATTTCGCCCTCCGGGTCTGGGTCGATCATATCGATTTTTCCCTGACCACCCTCTCGGAATTGCATGAGGCAGTGAACGCGGCCTTTGCAGAGGCAGACATCGAAATCTCCTTCCCCCAGATGGACGTTCATGTTCGGGATACCGTGCCCTTCACGGTCGCATCATCGGACGACGGCGCATCTTCCTGAGAACATTCTCTTTCAGGGGGAGATGCCGGGAGATGCAATGATTACGGCAGGGTGATGGAGGCGCTCAACTGACGGGTGATCATGGTTGCGGCGATCCCCCACATGGTCAGGCAGACGAACCCGTCGAGAAACCGCCATGTCATGGGTTTCTTGAACAAAGGCGCCAGAAATCGCCCGCCAAAGCTCAGACTGAAGAACCAGAAGAGAGAGGCCGTGATCGCACCC
>CAYWJL010000094.1:0-7347 GCA_964458145.1 uncultured Desulfovibrionales bacterium
GCTTCAGGTCAAAGCAAAACGGCCCGGCTCTCCATGTGGTGAACCGGGCCGTTTTTATGCCTGCGGAAGGTGCTGCATTTAGAACGGGGGCAGGAGACTGAAGCCCAGGAAACCCTTGGACGAGTATCTGATACCCACGTACAGGGCCAGGACCACGAAGAGCCGCTTGAGCCAGACATCGGGGATGTACTTGGACGTCCGCGGTCCGATGAAGGAGCCTACCAGGACGCCGAGAAGTTCGATGCCGATGAGGGGCCAGAAGACCGGGGTTCCCTTGACCACCATGTAGGTGAAGATGGAGGTGACCATGCCCACGAGAACGGCAAAAGATGATGTTCCTGCCACCAGGTACATGGGAAGACCGGCAACGCTGGTCAGAAAGGGAACCAGGAGGAAGCCGCCGCCCACGCCGAGGAAGGAGGCCAGAGCTGCGATGACGAAACCGCCGCAGATGGGAACCAGGGGATTGAAGGAGAACTCGACACCGTAGAAGGTGAACGAACAGTTTTTGATGGAGAAGTTCAGGACCTTGACACCCTGGTCCTGGGTGGAAACCTGGGAGCGGTTCTTGCCCATGTTGGCTTCTTCAAAGGCCTTGGCAGCGGCGCGGGCTTTCTTTTTGCCGGCCTGTCCCTTGGGGGTTGTTTCATAAAACAGGTAACAACCAAGGAAGAGAACGAACAGGCCGAAGTAGCCGATGTAGGACTTGAGGGAAACTTTTCCGGCTGTCAGCCAGGGAACCAGATAGGAACCGGCAATGGAACCCGCTGCCAGACAGAGGCCGAGGGGAAGGACCAGACGTCCCATTTTATAGTAGTTGAACGCGCCCGAGGCCGCGGACGTACCCACCAGCCACTGGTTGGACACACGGATGGAGTCGGTGACCAGCTTGTTCAGGACCGGGGAGGTCTTCTTGAACCCGGAGGCAAAATTGCTCAGCCCGAAGATGGTGATGTGACCCACACCGGCCATGATGCCGCCAAAGGCGCCCACCGTGGAAAAAATCCAGCCCACCCAAATGGCCCAGAAAAAGGCAACGATGAGGCTGATGTCCGGAGCTCCCGGAATACCCAGGAATCCGGCCGGGGCTGCGGGATCGATCTGCCCTTCCCCGGTTCCCTTGGGGGTTGCATCGATGGCTGCCTGCAGACGGTCGGCCCAGGCGGGATCGAACCAGATGGCAACGGCCACCAGGGCCAAGCCGATGATGATCAGCTGCTTTTTGGAAAAACTCATGGTGTTCTCCTTGCGATGTGGTGAAAGGTAGGGATCCGTGGTGCCTTGAACAGGCCATAACCGTTTTTGTCCGTTTTGAAAACGATCAGCGGATGGTACTTTCAGATGCTTGTCGTATGGTTGCAGGTTGAAGGGATCAATACATTTTGATCCTTTACCCGGGTTGAAAAAAAGGGGGACCGTGCCTCGTGCCTCGGCATGCGTTGTCTCACCTCGATGGACGATTTTTTATGAGTCGGGTTGTGAAAAGGCAAAAAAGGGAAAAAAAGAATTTTTTTGAACAAGATCTCCATCGCGTTTCGGTAAAAATGAGCTTATTTTGTGATATATATCACGAATATAATTTTTTTGCTTTTATTTCGGCATGATATATCTAATAATGAAAATATCCCGATAATACCAAGACTGCATTTTGATGGATCAGGATGGTGAACTGACGAGTCGTTTTGGGAAGGCTTGCCAGGGAAATGGTCGCAGCTGTCCCTTGCGGTCTGTCTTGAAAATGATCATCCAGGCAAGAAATCAGGTCCTGGTCATGTCATCTGTGTTTTGACCTTTGCCCAAGGGATGCATAAGAAGGGTAGGAGCTACCTTTCATCACGACCCGGGAGACACCATGGCAAACATACTCGTACTCGACGATGTCCAGGATGCGGGCATCCTCATAAAGCGCATTCTTTCCCGCAAGGGACATAGTGTTCACGCCTTCACCGAAGAAGAGGAGTGCATTGATTTCGCCCGGAAAAATCCGGTGGATCTGGCCATTCTGGACATGAAGCTCAAGAAGATGAGCGGGATGGACGTACTCGAGGAGCTGATGAAGATTTCAACCGATATCAAGGTCATGATGCTCACCGGCTACCCAACCCTGGAGACGGCCCGGGAATCCCTCAACCTGGGTGCCGTGGAATACTGCGTCAAGCCCATCGACAAGGACGAACTGGAAGCCAAGGTTGCCGAGGTGTTGGAGTGAACCCCCTTTCTGGTATGCCCCATCCATCCCTCTCTCATCTGGCCCGCAAGGTCTTCAGGCCCGGGACGCTCATGCGTGAGCGGTACAACGGCTTCATGGAGCTGCTCCATTACGATAATATCGGCCTTGAGATCATCGCCGATCTGCAGGAGATCCGTCAGGGGCACGCATGTGCTGACTGGGCCAGGATCGACTGGTTGATCCGCAGGGTGATCAAGGCGACGGGTCGGATGATCCGGGCTTTTGAAGCCATGTCTCCGGGGTCGGCACGGGAGATCATCCAGTGGCATGATCGGGTGTCAGGGGAGATCCTGGCAGGTTGCCGTTTCCCCGGTCTTTCCTCGGATTCTCCCTATGTTCTGGATTTGAATGGTCGTCCCCTGGAAGAACACCTCGTCGGGGGCAAGGCGGCTGCCTTGTCGCGGGTCATGTCCCATGAAGGGGTCCGGGTCCTGCCCGGTTGCGTGGTCACGTCCAGGGCGTGGCAGCTTTTTGTGGAACACAATGATCTCCGCTTCAGGATCGACCGGGCCCTGCAGAGTGTGCGGCCCCATGATCATGTGAAGATGACCAAACTTGCCGCGTACATGCAGCATCTGATCATGGAGGGCGAGGTCCCGGAACCCGTTGCCGTGGCGTTGGAATCCGGAGTTGGGGCGCTTTTGGAATCATTTCCCGATGCCACGTTCATACTTCGAAGCAGCGCCGTGGCCGAGGATGGGTCCTTTTCCTTTGCCGGGCAGTATGAAAGTGTTCCGGATGTACCGTTTGGAGAGATTTTGGACGGCTACAAGCGGGTTCTCGCCGGCAAGTACAGTCCCAATGCCCTGTTTTACCGCATTCATCATGGGTTCACGGATACGGAAACTCCCATGGCTGTTCTTGCGCAGCCCATGCTCGATCCCGTTGCCAGCGGTGTGGTATATACCCGTGATCCTGCGGGAGATGGGAACGAGCTGGGCATCTATGCGGTTACGGGCAGGGGGGAGGCCCTCATGGACGGTAAGGTGACGCCTGAGGCCTGCCTGCTTTCCCGCTCGGGACCGCACGACGGCCATGGACCTGAGTGTTGCCTGAACGCGGAAACCCGCGCCACCCTGGTGGCAACCGCCCTGAAGCTTGAAGACATTCAGAGAGAACCTCAGGATGTGGAATGGGCTCTGGACGCGAATAACCGGTTGTTCATCCTCCAGACCCGCCCTCTGACGGCAGCGTTCGAGGATGGGACCCCAAGAGAGTGTGATTTTTCGGGTGAATCCACGACACATGCTCCCTTACCCATCTGCCTGCATCGGGTGGCTCCGGGAACGGCGCATGGGCCGGTTCACGTGCTCACTGATTGCACGCGCCCCACGGATGTCCCTCTGGGATGCATTCTTGTGGTGGGGTCGCTTCGGCCCGAGTTGGCTTCACTCCTGGACCGGGTACGCGGGGTTCTTGCCGAATCCGGGAGTCGGGCCTGTCATTTTGCCGCAGTGGCGCGGGAATTCGGTATCCCCGTACTGGTCGGCCGGGGTGTTGACGGGATTGCAGCCATGTCGCCCATCGTGACCATGGACGGCACCAACGCCCGGGTCTATCCGGGCCGTGAGGACGGGCTTTTGAAGGCTGCTGTCCGCATCGAACCCCGATCCTCACCGGTTGCGAACCGACTTGGTGGGGTCATGGACACGATAGGCGCGTTGCATCTCACGGACGCCTCGTCGCCGGACTTCAACCTGGAGCATTGCAGGTCCCTGCACGATGTTATCCGGTTGGTTCACGAAATGGGGGTTCGCACCATGTTCGCCCTGGTGGACAAGACAGGGCGCGGCATGGGGCGGGCGAGAAAGCTCGAGTCGGAGCTTCCCCTGTCCATGCGTATCGTGGATCTTGGGGACGGGCTGGCCAACGATCACAGAAGGACAGCGGTCAGTCCGCAGGATATCCGCTGCCTGCCCCTTGTGGAGCTCTGGAAGGGGCTTGCCAGCCCGGACATCTTCTGGGACAGCAATATGCCGCATATGGACTGGGAGGAATTCGACCGCATCAGTGCCGGGATCTTCGGGGCCAAAAGCGCGCTTCTGGCCAGCTATGCCGTTGTTTCCAAGCGGTATATGCATGTGCTTCTCAGGTTCGGATACCATTTTTCCGTGGTGGACAGCCTGCTGTCTGAGACGTCCAAGAACACCTATGTGAATTTCCGGTTCAAGGGGGGAGGGGCGGATATGGAAGGACGACTGCTTCGCCTGGAGTTCATCGCCCGGGTGCTCGGGGAAAACGGGTTTCACGTGGCGATAAAGGGCGATCGCCTTGACGCGCACATGAATCGGCTCTGCGTGGATGAAACCCGAACCGGTTTGGTCCGGCTGGGACGCGTGCTGGCCATGACCCGGCTCATGGATATGCGCCTGAACGCCCCGGAACAGATCGAACCTCTGATCGAGGAGTTCTATAGCGGATGACCACGAAACGATCTGCCCTTTCCTGGGTCACTACTCACCTGGCCGTCGGCAGCGCGCCCATGTCCGCCGTGCAGCTCGAGGCATTGCGTGCCCAGGGGATCGGGGCCATTTTGAACCTGTGCGGTGAGTTCTGCGATCTGCACACCATCGAACGGGATCACGGGTTCGAGGTCTATTATCTGCCCATCGATGACGAGGATGCCCCGGATCTCACCACCATGGAACCTGCCCTGGAGTGGCTCGACGAGGCCCTCTACCTGGGCAAGAAGGTGTATATCCATTGCAGGCACGGTATCGGGCGCACCGGGACGATTCTCAATCTCTACCTTTTGCGCAGGGGGCTCGGGCACAAGATGGCTGCGAAGATTCTGAAGAATCTGCGTGCCAAACCGGCCAATTTCGACCAGTGGTGGACCGTGCGCAAATACGGCCGCAAGACAGGCAAACTGACCCTGCGCGAGCCCAGTCTGGAAGTCCGCAAGAGCGTGGATCTCGAGCCTTTTCTGCAGGAATACGAAAATATCCGGGACGAGGTGGACCGGTTGCGTGCCGGAATCAAGGGATTGTCCGTGTGCGGGCGGGACTCCATTGCCTGCTGCACCACGCCGATTCGGATGACCCTGGCCGAGGCCGAATATCTGCGCAAGGTGCTCGATGCCCGGCTGCACAGTGATGTGCGCAAGGAAATCATCGAACGGGCGGCCCGGGTGGCCCGCAAGGAGAGGGAGGCCAAGGGAGAGGTTCTGGCCGAGGGCAGGCATTGTCTGGTGGGAACCAAGACCCTGTGTCCCTTTTCCGAGAAAGGATCGTGTCTCATTTTCGATCACCGCCCCCTGCAATGCCGCACCCACGGCATGCCCCTGACTGCGGCTCATGATCTCTGGGAGGAAATAGCCCCGGCACTGGATGAGATTTCAGCGGATCTTTTTTTCGGACTCACCGGCGCCTTTCCTCCGGCCGACCTGCCGCAGTTCTCCCTGCCTGACGTGGCCTCGGGGAGGTATGCGTCCATGTTTTTTCATCTGATCAAGCAGGCTAAAGGGTAGCGGATCGTTAAGGCCCTTCGGAAGTGGGTGATGGTGGTTGCCGTTTCAGTCCAAATGCCATACTAAAAAAAGCATGACTACTCCCAACAATATCCACGACCGGCTGTTTCGAGAGACCATGTCCCAACGTGATCTGGCTGTTGATTTCCTGAACAATTACCTTCCCGCGACGATCAGGAACCACCTCCGATTGGAAACTCTATCCATTGCAAAGGACAGTTTTATCGGGAAGGATTCCAAGGATTACTACTTTGTGTATTTTTTGTTCGAGCACAAGAGCTATCCGGATGGGGTGGTCGCTTTACAGATCCTCCGCTACATGCTGGAAATCTGGGAGCTTTATCGAAAACAACACCCTGGGGATGGGAAGTTGCCACTCATTATCCCCATTGTCGTCTATCACGGGGCCGCCAAGCAAGAGGCAAAAAGTCTTTCTTGGTTAATTGATGTGCCGGTTGCGGATCTTCTGGCCTATGTGCCCGATTTCGATATGACTTTTTACGATTTTTCTCCGCGTTCCGAGCTTGAAATCAAGGGGATGATCGCCCTGCGGCTTCTTTTGTCGTGTTTCAGGGCCAAAAATACGCCCCAGGCGGTTCATCGGGTGATGGAGATATTCAACCTTTTGAATGAGCTGGACGAGGATGAGTCCTCCATGCATTGGTTGGAGGTCATTTTCAGATATTTGTTGGAAACAATGGATGTGAGTGAACAAACCATGCAGGACATAGCCCATGAAGCACTTTCACCGGGTAAGGAGGGGACGATTATGACTCTGGCAGAAAGATTGTGTGAGAGAGGCGAGATGCAAGGTAGAAGCGCTATTGTTTTGCGACTGATACGAAAACGTTTCGGCCCCACCCTTTCCCCGGTCGTTCAGGAGAAAATTCGTAATGCGAGCGCTGAGGAGCAGGAAATGTGGGCGGAACGAATTCTGGATGCCAGGACACTGGACGAGGTATTTGTCGGCCGCTCTTAATGTGTATGAACTTTTCGATGCGTGACCGTTAATTATTGGGGTTACGACCAGGCGTTGAGAGATTGAAACGTGGATCAGGCTTGAAGGCGTGGTGTGCCTTTTCCCTCGTGTCGCTTTCGACCCTTTTTTCATGTGTTTTTGCAATGGATAACCGGACCCGTTTGAGGAGTACCTAATGATTCTGGCCATCATTTTCGTCATTCTGCTGCTCCTCTGCTTCTGCACCCATTTTGTGAGTCTGCCGGGCAACTGGTTCATTCTGGCCCTCTTTGGGTTATGGAAATGGATGCATCCCGGAGCGGACATGGGGTGGACGTTTTTCGGCGTGCTCGGGGGGTTGGCCCTGGTGGGCGAAGGGCTCGAATACGTGACCCTGTTCTGGAGCGGGAAACGATCCGGCGGGACCAAAAAGGGAAATTTCGGGGCCATGCTCGGGGCCTTTGTGGGGGCTGTTCTTGGAGCGCCCTTTTTTTTCGGGGCCGGGGCCATTCCGGGTTCCTTTGCCGGAGCCTATGTAGGCAGTCTGGGACTGGAGCTGCTGGGAGGCATGACCTTTGACGAGGCCAGCCGGGCGGCAGTGGGAGCCATGTGGGGCAAGGTTTTCGGTCTCATCGTGAAGATGGGCCTTGGCGGAGCCATGCTCTGGATGGGCATCCCGAGACTGTTTGC
>CAYWJL010000095.1:0-7303 GCA_964458145.1 uncultured Desulfovibrionales bacterium
TGAACCACTGTTGCGGGATAATATCTTCGGGCGTATCCCGAAAAAAACGAATTCATGTACCCAGTAGTCCCCCACCCTGGTAAGGGCGGGGTTAGGGGCGGGTCGTGTTACCGGTCCCTTCCGTTAGCTGTTTGAAACCCTCCCCCAGCCCCTCCCTGAACTACGGGAGGGGGGTTACAATGTGCCTGTACGCATTCTCTGCTGTCCAAATCGAGAATTGTGAAACCACCATTTAGTCCATCGCTCCCAAAACCATAGACCACGAGGACGCATATCCCATGCAGACCACGCTCTCACGCCAAGAAATCCTGAAACGATCCCTGATCATCCTTCCCGTCCTTATGGCCGTGATCATCGTCATCCTTCTGGTTCGTTCCCAGAAGGGGCCGGAAAAGCTTCCTCCCGCGGAAACATCCCATCATGTTCGGGTCGTCACTCTCCAGAATCTGGACGTCATTCCCCGGGTCTTCGGGTATGGGTATGTGGAACCCGGGCAGGTCTGGCAGGTGGTTCCCGAGGTCAGCGGTACGATCGTCCAGGTGAGCCCGAAATTCAAAAAAGGAAATTTTGTCAAAAAGGATGAAGTGCTGCTGACCATCGATCCCACCAATTACCGTCTTGCCGTTCGTCAGACCGAGGCCGATATCCTGAACATCAAGGCCCAGATCGCGGAACTGGACCGTAGCGAAGCCAATCTGCGGGCGTCACTCGCCATCCAGCAGGATCTTTTGAACCTCAAGAAAAGGGAACTGGATCGCAATAAGGTGGCCAGAAAAAACAATGCCGTGTCGGAGTCGGCCACGGATCAGGCCCATATGGACTACCAGGTCCAGAAGGTTCAGGTGCAGGAATTGGAAAACAGCCTCAATCTCATCCCCACCTCACGCAATGCCCTGAACGCCCAGCTTGCCGTGAATCAGGCCAAACTGGAGGAAGCCCGCACCAACCTCGAGCGGACCGTCATCACCGTACCGTTCGACTGCCGCATCACCGAGACCAGCGCGGAGTTCGGGCAGTATGTGGCCACCTCCCAGACCATCGCCAAGGCCGACGGCATCGACCGGGCCGAGATCACGGCCCAGATTCCCATGGAAAAGATGCCCCGTCTCCTGGCCGGCGTGGATCGGGGTCCCATCACCGCATCGGCGGCAACCATGGACCGGCTGAAGATGGATTCCCTGAAAAAGATCTTTGACCTCAAGGTGCGGGTCAGTCTGGTGAACAGCGGATTCGATGCCCATTGGGAAGCACGCTTCGGGCGGGCCGATGCCACCATCGACGCCCAGACACGGACTATGGGGGTCATCGTCGTCGTGGACCAGCCCTACGACCAGATCATCCTCGGGGTCCGGCCTCCCCTGGTCAGAAACATGTTCTGCCGGGTGGCAATCAGCGGCAAGCCCGTCAGGAATCAGGTGGTCATCCCCCGCTCGGCCCTGCATGACGGTCATGTCTATGTGGTGGACAAGGACGACCGGCTCAGACGCACCAAAGTCGAGGTGCGGTTTGCCCAGGATGATTTTTATGTGATCACCTCGGGTGTCACGGCCGGTCAGCGTGTGGTGGTCTCGGACATACCCACGGCCATGGAAGGACTGCTCCTCGCCCCCATCGAGGACACCCAACTGGACACGCAGATTGCGGCCCAGGCCACCGGCCGGACACAGGCAAACTAGGAGACCGCAATGATACGTTTTTTTGCCAAACATCCCACTGCGGCCAATCTGCTCATGCTCTTTCTCGTGGTGCTGGGGCTGGTGAGCATCTCCTCACTCAAACGGGAAACCTTTCCGGATTTTTCCGACGACAAGGTGCAGGTGAGCGTCATCTATCCCGGGGCCACGGCCGAGGATGTGGAAGAGGCCGTCTGCCGCCGCATCGAGGATGCTGTGGACGGGGTGAATTTCGTCAAGGAAGTCACCTCCGATGCCCGGGAAAACACGGGCATCGTGACCGTGGAAATGCAGGAAGGCGGCGATCTGACCACCTTTCTCAATGATATCAAGACGGAAGTGGACGCCATTTCCGACTTTCCGGACCAGGCCGAAGACCCGGTGGTCAAAGAGCTGAACCGCACGGACGCCGTGGTCTCCATTGCCGTGTCCGGGCCCATGGCCGTGACCGACCTGAAAAACTATTGCGAGACATTGAAAGACCGCCTCAAGGAAGACGCTGGGATCTCCCTGGTGGAGATCAGCGGATTCTCAGACCGTCAGATCCGTGTTCAGATCCCGGCCGCCACCCTGCTCCAATACGGTCTCTCCCTGGACGATATCGCCGGGGTCATCGCCGGGCAGAGCCTGGATCTTCCGGCAGGCTCCCTTGAAACCGGTGAGCAGGACCTGATCATCCGGTTCACGGACGAACGCCGGACACCCCGGGAATTCGACGATCTGGTGGTCGTGGCCGGAGAGAGCGGGGCCGAAGTCCATCTGGGAGACATAGCCGTCATCAGGGATGTGTTCGAGGACGAAGAAGACCGGTTCGTGTTTGATGGAGAGCGGGCAGGTCTTCTGGAAATATCCAAGACAAAGGCAGGGGATACACTCACGGTCTTTGAGGCGGTCACATCTTTTGTGGCCGACGAACAGGCCCGTGCCCCCCAGGGGGTCAGGCTGACCCTGACCCGGGACATGTCCTCCATCGTCTCGGACCGGCTGGATCTTCTGGCAACCAACGGTCTGCAGGGGCTGATTCTGGTCTTTCTGGTCATGTGGCTGTTCTTCAACCTGAGACTCTCCTTCTGGGTGGTCATGGGACTTCCCGTCTCCTTTCTGGGGGCCTTTTTCATCATGCCCCAGATAGGCTATTCCCTGAACATGCTCACCATGGTGGGACTGCTCATCGGACTGGGTCTGCTCATGGACGATGCCATCGTCATTGCCGAAAACGTGGCCACTCATCTGGCCCGGGGTAAAACCGCCCTCAATGCGGTCGTGGACGGGGTCGGGGAGGTCAAGAACGGGGTCATCGCGTCATTCACCACCACCATCTGCGTGTTCGGGCCCCTCTGCTTTCTGCAGGGCACCATGGGCAAGGTGCTCAAGGTGATGCCCGTGGTGCTGATCATCGTGCTTGCGGTCAGCCTGATCGAGGCCTTTCTGATCCTGCCCCGGCATCTGGCCCATTCCCTGGCCCATCACGATCCCCTCGCGACCAACCGCTTCCGGGAACGGTTCGAGGGCTGGGTGGCCCGGATCAGGGAACGGGTTCTCGGCAGGGCGGTGGATTGGTCCATCCGGTGGCGGTATCTGTTTGTGGGCTGCGTCATGGGATTGTTCATCCTTTCCGTGGGCATGATGGCTGCGGGTATCCTCAAATTCAAGGCCTTCCCGGATACGGACGGTGACGTTGTCCAGGCCAAGATTCTTCTTCCCCAGGGTACGCCCCTGGAAAAGACCACAACCCTGGTGAACCGACTGACCGATGCCCTCACCGAGGTGGACAAGGAATTCATGCCCGCCCAGCCGGACGGAAGACATCTCATCGAGAACATTTCGGTCCAATACAATGTCAATGCGGACGCCTACGAATCCGGTGCCCATGTGGCCACAGTTTCCGCCGACCTCTTGAGCGCTGAAACGCGCCATGCCCTGATCGACGATATCACCACCCGGTGGCGGGAGCTGACCGGGGATGTCCCGGACGTCCTCGCCCTGACCTTTGGGGAGGGAAATTTCGGGCCGGCGGGCAGACCCATCGATATCCGGCTGCGGGGCCATAATCTGGCCATGCTCAAAAGCGCCTCTTTGGAAATGCAGGACTGGCTGGGGCAGTTCAAGGGCGTCTTTGATCTCTCGGACGACCTCAGGCCGGGCAAGCCTGAGATCCATATCCGCATCCGTGAAGGTGCCAAGGGACTCGGCCTGAACGCCCAGATGATCGCCACCCAGCTCAGAAGCGCCTTTTACGGCAACACGGCCAGCGAGATCCAGGTGGGCAGCGAATCCTATGAGATCGACGTGCGCCTGGCCGATGAGGACAAGAACAGCCTGGACGACCTGAGCTATTTCCATGTCACCCTGCCGGGCGGCAAACAGGCCCCCCTCAACGCCGTGGCCGTGGTCACCCAGGATCGGGGCTATGCCCGCATCGCCTCGGTCGACGGATTGCGGACCGTCACCGTGCAGGGGGATGTGGACGGCCGGGTCATCAATACCGATCAGCTCATGTCCCGCATGAAAAAGGAATTGCTGCCCGGGCTGCAGGCAAAATATCCGGGGGTGCGCACCTCGCTTGAGGGCGAGTCCAAGGAATCCGCGGAAACAGGAGCATCCCTCATGCGCGGGTTCATGATCGGATTGGTGGGCATCTTCATCCTGCTCAGCTTCCAGTTCCGCAGCTATATCGAGCCGGTCGTTGTCATGATGGCCATCCCCTTCGCCTTTATCGGGGTCATCTGGGGACACCTGCTCATGGGACTGGAGCTTTCCATGCCCGGCATGCTCGGGGCCATCTCCCTGGCCGGTATCGTGGTCAATGATTCCATCCTGCTGGTGGAATTCATCAAAATCCGCCGAAGAACGGGGTTGAGCATCGCCCAAGCAGCCCGCAAGGCCAGCCGGGAGCGTTTTCGGGCGGTATTGCTCACCTCCCTGACAACCATTGCCGGACTTCTTCCCCTGCTGGCGGAAAAAAGCCTGCAGGCCCAGATCCTCATCCCCCTGGCCGTGAGCATTGTTTTCGGGTTGCTGGCCTCCACCCTGCTGGTATTGCTGGTGGTTCCGGCGATGTATACCATCCTGGGCGATTTCGGGTGGGTGACCCGGGAGGAGATGGAAGGGGAAGGATGAATACCGCCGGGATGACGCAAACACGTCATCCCGGACTTGATCCGGGATCTCCCCGGTTATGGCATGGCCTTGACGTTGTGGTCATCTCCCGGGCTATCAAGATCCCGGCCTGCGCCGGGATGACGTCAAAAAAGAAAAATCAGGCTCCAAACGTGACAAGTTTTTAAGGACTCGACACCCCCGGCTTGGTATCTCCATCGGGATTTCTTTATTGTCACAAACATGGGTTTCTGTAATAGGTACAACAACTATCTTGACACCTCTCGACGTGAACGAACGGAAAGTCCCTTCCAACCCGAGGAATTCCCATGCTCTATCCTGCAAAACCACGCAACAGACTGGGCAGATCCTTTTTATGGGACGTCAAGCTGCTCGACAAACTCGATACCGACCGATTCCTGATCGAGAAAGATCAGGAAATGTACGTCATCGACAAACAGGGATGCTGCAGACCCGAATACTGTCAGGCAGCCTGCTGCCAGGTATTCTGCCTCAAAAGCGGTTTCAGCGACTATCTCGCGGGTTTTACGGAGAAGGGGATCGCCGGGCCGCTGATCCCCATGCGCTGCAAATATCTCACCGAGGATCTCAGGTGTGCACGCTGGGAACGGACCGACTTCCCCACGGCCTGCAGGGAGTTTCCCGTTCCCGGCGACAGAATGTACCTCGAGGTCATGGATTTTTGTTCCTTCACCTTCCACCTTGTCGAAAAAGTACCCATGACCAGACAAAGCGCCATGGGATATGGCTGAACCACACCGATCCGGTGATCCGGAGTCTACCAATATCCGGGAAACTGATCTGCTTGACCCGCCTCAGGAATTCACATCGTCAGACTTTTAGCGGCTCCAGAAACACTTGATTGAAACAAAGGGTTATCAGGAAAAACTGATAGCCCTTTTTTGTGGGAGCATTCATCCGTCATCACCACGGGTCGCAACCGTAACAGACACCATATCCCTCGATGTATCGATCCTTGTGATCTCCTCTTGGTAGTGATCTTTTTCGTCCCGTCACATCCCTTTCCCGCTCAAACGGAATTTCAGGTTTATCAGGACAGTCTATCCAGGAGATGTCTCCCTTCAGGGACGCGACATCCATATTTTCTTTTCCCCACCGGCAGGCAGGAAAATGGAACAACACGCCGGTAAGGAAATCATCATATTTATGCAGAACCAATGCACAACCGCTTCACGTAGTCCGCGCACTCTCCGTCGTCCCGCAGCATCCCGAACCACCCAGGAACATTCCAGAAACACCCGGAATCAGCCTCCACGTGTCCAGCTTGACGGGGTATTCACCTCCCTCATCCCGGAACTGCAGCGTGCCGTGGCCGATGCGGGATACCGCTCTCCCACGCCCATCCAGGACCAGTCCATCCCCTTTCTGATCCAGGGCAGGGACATCATCGGATGCGCCCAGACGGGCACGGGCAAGACAGCGGCCTTCAGCCTTCCCATCTTGCAGTATCTTTTTACTACCACCAAAAAACGGATTCCCGGAAAACCCCGGGTTCTCGTGCTGGCCCCCACCCGGGAACTGGCCGCCCAGATCGATGAAAGCATTGCCCAGTACAGCCGTCACATGCACATCAACCATACGGTCATCTTCGGCGGTGTGGGACAGAACCCCCAGGTGAAGGCCCTCAAACGCGGGCTGGATATCCTGGTGGCCACTCCCGGTCGCCTTCTGGATCTCATGGGCCAGGGCCATGTGCACCTCGACAGTATCGAAGTCTTTGTCCTGGACGAGGCCGATCGCATGCTGGACATGGGATTTCTCCCGGACATCCGCAAGGTGATCGCCAAACTTCCCCCCAAACGGCAGACCCTGTTCTTTTCCGCAACCATGGAAAAGCAGATCATGGACCTGGCAGGTACCCTGGTGAACGATCCCGCCCGGGTGGCCATTGCTCCGGAAAAACCCGCTGTGGAACGCATTGTCCAGAAACTCTATTATGTGGACAAAAATTCCAAGCCGGCGCTTTTGAACAAGCTCATGAGCGATCACAGCCTGAAAAAGGTGATCGTGTTCACCCAGATGAAACACATGGCCAATAGGGTGGTGAGCAAACTGACCAGTGCCGGATTCTCCGCAGCGGCCATCCACGGCAACAAGAGCCAGAACGCCCGGACCAAGGCGTTGGATGATTACAAAAAGGGCAAGGTCCGGGTTCTCGTGGCCACGGATATCGCGGCCCGGGGCATCGATGTGGACGGGATCACCCATGTGATCAACTACGACCTCCCCGTGGAACCAGAAACCTATGTGCACCGCATCGGCCGCACGGCCCGGGCAGGCGCCGACGGCATGGCCATCTCCTTTTGCAGCCCACCCGAACGGGACTACCTGCGATGCATCGAACGGTTGCTGCGAAAAACCGTCCCCGCGGTCGTGGATCATCCCTTTCACAGTGAAGAGGCCAAAAACGCCACCGGCGCTGCGGCCCGGCCTGCACCCAGGGGGCAGCAGATGAGATCGAGGCGGCCCAGGACGCGATCGGCGGCGAC
>CAYWJL010000096.1:0-7290 GCA_964458145.1 uncultured Desulfovibrionales bacterium
ACTGGTTTTTTCTAGTTGATTAACCCACTTTAATGTATTAACCATCTCCCGTATACCTGTTGACGAATCCCCTCCCCCACCCCTTTCACCCGGTTTTTTACCATGACCACTACCTCCTTCCAGCAAACCTGGCAGCGGATGCTTGGTGCCATCAATGCCCAGACCGATTCGGCCCTGGCTCAATTTCTTGCCATAACACCTGCGGGTGTGAGCAGCGTGAAAAAGAAACAAAAAATCCCCGGTTCCTGGTTCGACAAAATCTGTCAGGAAACCGGGGTGTCCCGGGCATGGCTCATCGGCTCCGATCGGACGGAACAGGCCAAGGCTTCGCCCTCCCCTTCTCCCCGCCCCCGTCAGGAACGGCAGGTGCGCGCCAATCTCAACCCATCTCCCAAGCCTCGTACTTTCAATGTCGCAGAAATCATTTCTCAGGCCATAGAGATCCTTGAATCCAAAAGCGAGTACGCCGACTCCTTGGAAAACATCATCAATGCCCTCCACAAGGCCATGCTCACGGAAAAACAGATGGCCGCCTTCAGCTCAGAGATGATGGAGGCCTTTTCAGCCTTTCAAAAGAAGCAGAAAAAAGGCTGATTCATTGCCCCTCTTCAGGTTCTTTTTTAATCCGCTACATGAATTTTTAAAAGTTCGAGCAGCGCTTTAATATTTCTCACCCCCCCCTGAGGCAATATTCCAACAATCTTGAATAACAGAAGATTTTACAGTGCAACATACGCGACCACCAGCCTGTCACCCAGGGAACATATACTGGTGATATGCGCGCCACATTCAGGATGTTACCGGAACCACTCTTCGGGCTGTCCTCTGGATAACCTCCATCCTTTAATAACGATTTACATTTTTCACGGTTTCGTCTACGTCATACTTCGTTATTCCAATCCCGCCAACGGAATCATCTTACACAAACCAGCGGAAAGGACCATGTCACTTCAATCGTCTCAGTCCATGAGTTTGCGCAAAACGCCTCCCATAACTGACACTGAGTTTCGCAGCCTCCGGGATTTCATTTATAAACTGACAGGGATCGATGTCCCTGAACGTCGGAAATATCTTCTTGAGACACGCCTCGGTGCCCGCCTCAAGGCCCTGAAATTGCGTAATTTCGGAGAATATTTCAAATATCTGACCACGTCTCGGGATCGCAAAAAAGAGCTTGACCTGCTTTTCGAAAAAATCACGACCAATGAAACGAGTTTTTTTCGTGACATCAAGCAACTTGGTGTGTTCAAGGCCTTTGCGCTCAAGAACGTACTCGACGCCCAGACCAAATCCGGCAAGAAAGAGCTCAATCTCTGGTGCGCGGGCTGTTCGTCGGGTGAAGAGGCCTATACCCTTTCGATCATGCTCCACGAGATCCTGAAGATGTCCATCATCAGTTGGAAAATAAGCATCTTTGCCAATGATCTCTCCCCTGCCATGGTCGCCAAGGCCAAGCGCGGCGTCTACAACGAATATTCCCTGCGCAACACCCCCAAGGAAATCATTACCAAGTATTTCGTCCCCCAGCCGGGCGGTTTCAAGGTTCACCCCAAGGTGCAGAAGCTGGTCAACTTTCAGGTTGTCAACCTGAACGACTCGTTGGCCATCAAGCGCATTCAGAAATCGCACATTGTTTTTTGCCGTAATGTCATCATATATTTTGACGACGCCATGAAGCGCAAGGTTGTCAATCATTTCTACGACAATCTCTTGCCGTCAGGCTATCTGGTCATCGGGCATTCTGAAAGTCTTCACAAATACGCCCGTTTTTTCATTCCCCAGGCCAAGCCCGGGGGAATCATGTACCAAAAAGCAAAATAACTCCCCACATTCCAAGCTCGAAACGGAGGGCAGTTGTGCATAAAATCTGTACAGAACATCTTCAGCCTGAAATGGTGTTGGCCAAAGATGTTCCTGGAGCCGACGGAAGCACCTTGTTCGCCAAAGAACGTTCGGTGAACGATGACGATATAGCCACGCTGCGTGATTTGGACATAGGATACGTGTATATCGCATCCATGGGCAAACAAAAGGACAACGAAGATCTCCTGCGTCGTTGCGATGATTACACGTACCAGTTTTTCATGTACGTCAATCCGGAAAGCGATCTCTTCAACGAACTCTATCGTCTTTGTCTTGGCAAAGTTCTCGCCGATGCCAGTGCAGACTGGAACCTTCCCTGTGCCAAGGATCTGCGCGCGACCGATGTCGAATTCATGCGCGATCTGTTCTTCAAGGGCGAAGGGTCTCCCAGTGACATTGTGGACCATGAAACCTCCCTGGTCTCGTTTCCGGACATCTATTTCAAGATCAAGGAGGTTTTGGAAAGCAAGACCTGTTCGGCTTCGGACCTGGCAAGAATCGTGTCCACGGATATCGGTCTTTCAGCCAAGATACTGCGCCTGGTGAACAGCCCCTTCTACAATTTCACATCCAAGATCGATTCCATCGACAGGGCCATCTCCCTTGTGGGAGACCGGGAGGTCTCCACACTGGCTCTCGGGGTTTCCGCGATCAATTTTTTCAAGGACATTCCCCCCGAACTCATCGACATGCGGGTCTTCTGGCGACATTCCTTGAGCTGCGCCATTTACAGCAAACTCATCGCTGCAGCCATCGATCTGCCGGGAGAGAGCTTTTTCACTGCCGGCCTGCTTCACGATGCAGGACGATTGATTATTTTCAAGAACATGCCCTACGGTTCGGTGCAAACCCTTCTGACGGCACGCAGTGAAATGCTCCCTCTGGTCGAAGCGGAAAGACAGGTTCTCGGCTACGACCATACTCAGGTTGGTGATCTTCTTTTCAAAGAGTGGCAAATGCCCGATTTTTTAAGAGATATCGTTGCGAACCATCATGATCCTTCACATGCCCATAATCCCAAAAACGCAGCTTTGGTCCAGCTGGCCGACAACCTGGCCAATGCCATGGCGATTCCTGCCGGCTCGACATTCGTTCTTCCGGGTATGCTTGAGGATGATTGGAAAGCCTTGGGATTGCAGGGAAATCAGCTGCAGGAGATTTGCAACGAACATGACCGTTGCATCGATCAGGTTTTAGAGGCCTTCCTCTAATCCATCCAGGAGGGAACGCATTTTTACTCAAACGAAGATAGAAGATGTCATCCTATAACGTCGATTTCATCAACCCGCTGCTCGCAGCCGTGTTGAACGTCCTTTCCACCATGGCCGGAGTCGAGGTCAAACCGACAGCCCCGTATCTGAACAAGGACGGCACGGCTGCCGGAGACATCACCGGTCAGATCTCCATAGAGGGTTTTGCACAAGGGGTCATTGCCGTCAGCCTGAGCAAATCCGCCATCCTGAAAATCGTGAACAACATGCTTTTCGAGAGTTATACGGAGATCAACGATGAAATCGCCGATGCCGTCGGCGAATTGACCAACATGATCTCGGGTCAGGCCCGAAGCAGCCTTTCGGAAATGGGCATGGCGTTCCAGGCATCCACTCCCTCGGTCATCATCGGCAAGGGAAAACCCATCGACCATATCCCTGCAGCCCCCATCCTGAGCATCCCCTTCACATCCGATGACGGGGATCTTTTTGTTGAAATCAGCCTGGCCAAGCCCGATTGATCCGCAACGATCCTTTCCTGCATCACCCGCTGTTTCCTTGCTGCCTGATCGGCTGTGCACCCATGTTTTTTTCACAACCATCCAAAAAGGGCGTGACCAGAGTCACGCCCTTTTTCATGCAACAAACACGGTACCGGATACCCCCCTCAATCCGAATCCAGCGACGCAGTCAGTGAATCCAGACTCTCCTGAAGCTCTGCGTAATAACTCAGAGTGGCCTGAAGGGTCGAATAGGTCTCGATCAGTCGGGATTCAAGATCCTCGAGCCGTTCCGTTTCATCGTCGATCTGCTCGGATGTCGTTTCGAGACTCTCCTCTGCCGCGTCGACAAGATGCTGGAGAGTTCCATCATAGGAATCGGTCATGGTATCCAGAGTTTCCACAAGTTCCAGAAGCTTTCCCGCTTTCACATGGGCCGTGGAAGTATAGGTGCCGTCGGTGGATTCGTTGATCTGAAGACACAACCCTTTGGCATCACCGCTCATGACCGTCAGCTGATTCCCGTCGATACTCGTTGATCCACCATCCACGCCGGCACTGACCAGCTCTCCTCCCTGAATTTCGTATTCTATCTCGTAATCACCGGCCTCCGTCACATCTTCGATCAGGGAGATAAAGGTCAGGTCGGATGAATCCACACTGCATGCATTCTCGATACTGAAGAGATCGGCCACTGCATCCGGATCGTTTTCCAGGGCTTCTTCCAGAGTATCATCTTCAATGAGAAGGAGACCAAAGGTGCTGGAATCTTCATCAGTGTCCGTGTAGATGCCGATCTGGGACAACGATGCATACACATCCCCCAGCCCGGTATCCTCGTCATAGCTCTGAAACCCCGTTGCCTCGGAAGACAGGACCTCCTTGAGCGTGCTGTACATGGCGTTGAGCGTGTAGTTGCTCGAATCGACATAGATCTCCGAATCCTCGCCATAGGGATCTTCGATTCTTCCGGTCATTATCTGCAGATACTGGAGAATCACGTTGGTATCTTCGACGATGGCATTGATGTTGGCGGTGATGGTATCCGTATCCGTGGAGACATTGATCCTGGCGAGCCCATCGGTGACGTCCTCGAGTTCCAGGGTCAGTCCGTTGATCACGTCATCGACTTCATTGGAAGTTCGTTCGATCCACTGCCCATCCTCCTCGGGAAAGCCGTCCACCTTGAGCCAGGCATTCTGGGCATTCCGTGTCTTGGAAAACTGATCGATACCGAACCCGGTCATGGTTCCGGTATCTTCCAGGGTGATGGCATAGTCTTCACCAAGATCGAGACCGGTCATGGCAAAATAATATCCATCGCCATCGTCGATGAGATAGGCCTCCACGCTATCTCTGGTGTCGGGATCGGAATTGATCATGTCCACCAGACCCTGCAGGGATGTCCCCGAGGACACGTCGAGGCTCACGGTGCTGCCGTTGTAGGTGAAGGAAAAAACACTGTCCTCATCGGCAAGGGTTTCGGAGGTAGAATCGTACCGGGTCCCTGTATTGACGATGACATCGTTCTGGGCAAGCTGCCCCACCTCGACTTCATGGTACCCGTTTCTGCTCGAACAGTCGGCCTGAACCACAAGCCCGTCATCCGTACAGGTGGCTGTCTTGGAGGAAAATTCATCCAGGGAATCGAGAAGCTCGAGGCTTTCCTGCAGGGCGGTCAGATAATCGTCGAGCTCTTCCAGGGAACTCAGATACTCATTCTGTTCCACAAGCTGCTCCTCGAGATCGGCCTTGCGGATACCTTCGCTCTGGAGCTGTGCCTCCATGATGACGTCGAAATCAAAATCGCTCACCAGACCGCTCACCCTGGTCTGCCCTGAAGTATAGGTCGAAGAAACCATGGAAGATGTACTGATAGTGACACTCATGAAGTCTCCTTGCTTCTGCGCAAGACAAATTTGTTCTTGTACAAATACCTGGAATAAAGTGGCCGGCTTGCCCCGTTCTGGGCGGTTTGACTGTCTGACCGAGCCAGGCATCGTTATCCATCACAGATAATCGGTCAGACTCATGCTCATGATCTTGGAACAGGTGCTCAGAACGGATTCGTAGATGAGTTCCTGCTTGGACAGCTCCGTTGACAAGGCGGCATAATCCGCATCTTCCAGCCCGCTGATTCTGGTGATGAGATCCTGATCGTAGACCGCATTGGCATCCATGGCCAGGGTGAGGCGGTTTTCACGGGCACCCACACACGCGGCCTGGGTCTCCATCCTGCTGTGGGCGTTGTTCAGGGTCTCCAGACAGGCGGCCGCTCCCTCGCTGTTGCCTGTCTGGGCATAGGCGATGAGATCGCACATGGCTTCAAAAAGATTTTCATCGATATTCATGGGTTCGCCGGAAGCATCCCTGCCTCCGAATACCTGTGTGCCGTTCATGGTCACCTCCATTGTGCTGTCATCGTCTATAGTGATATGCATGTTTTCCTGGTCACCGTTGTAGTAAACGGCAGGACGTACATACAAGGCCGTTCCTTCATTTTCGCTGTCTGTTGCAGTCACAGTGGTTCCGCTCGCAAATTGTACGGTAACATCTGCTTCGGTGCATTCCAGAGATGTTTCACCTGCTGCAAGAACGTCTGTTTCCCATGTTTCCCCGCCATCCACGGAATACCGGAAGGCAATGTCCTCACTTCCCCCTATCTCCCCTCCGTCATCGAAACGAACGTACACAACCTCTTCGCCCGTGCCCTCAACGGAATCCACATCTTCCTGTGAGAGAGTTGCGTCATCGATGGTCACGCCCAAACCGATCTCAAAAGGGTCCCGGTCAGTTGCCTGACCGCCGAAAATCGCATTGTCCATGAATTGCGTGTTGGCCAGGGCAACCATCTCCTCGAGAAGCTGCTCCACGGCCACGCTGTTTCCCTGCTTCTGATCCAGGGAATAGGTATCCGTGGCACACTGGGATGCCAGTTCCTTGCACCTGGTGACGGTCTCGCTGGCGCTTGCAAGCATATCGTCCATCAGGGACAGATACCCCTGGGCGGTCTCCATGTTCTCCAGGTACTGATCGGTTTGCGCGTCCTGGTTGCGAAGCTTGAGTATCTCACCCATGGCACCCGGATCATCCGAAGCCTTGTTGACCTTTTTCTGGGAAGCGCTCTGTTCCTGCAGCCGTGTCAACTCGGTAATGGAATTGTTGATGTAGGAGAGAGAGGTCGCGTAGATCTGGGAGGTGGAGATACGCATGGGGGGCTCCGGGCGTGTTGAAAATCCAGGTTGTACGTTGTATGCTTCAGGTCGCTGGAGTTCCTCATACCATATCGAGCAGGGTGTCGATCATGGACCGGGTCGTCTGGATGATCCGGGCGGCGGCCTCGTATTCCTGCTGGTACTTGGTGAGCAGGGTGAGTTCCTCGTCGAGGTTGACGCCGCTTATGGATTCCTGCTGGTCGTACAGATAGGTGGACAGACTTTCGGCAGAGGTATGGCGGGTCTGGGCCGTGGAGACATCCGTTCCCACCCGGACCACCAGGGAAGCCAGGTAGTCCTGGAAAGTCTGCTCGGTGGTGGTCCCGTCGCCGGCCCGCATCGTCACTGTTTCGTTGGACAGATCGATCAGGGCAAGGGCAATGTCGTTGTTCCCGGCTGCCACCGAGCCTTGTTCCGAGACGCCTCCCGCATGGATGGATGATGCACTGTCTGCAACGGTCCGGCTCAGCTCGATATCGGATGCATCGGTTCCGCTGAAAA
>CAYWJL010000097.1:0-7182 GCA_964458145.1 uncultured Desulfovibrionales bacterium
TAACTTTTTTCTTCCAATTCAAGGGAAGGGCATGTTCGGTAAAGGATGAAGGATGAAGGATAAAGGATATAAGATGTAAGATGGACAGCAAGAAGGTGGTAGGATCAAGAACGAAAAATTATCGAGGCGTAGGGGCACGGCGCGCCGTGCCCTGTTTCCCACCCCAGGAAGACTGGAAGACAAAAGACGGCAGACAAAAAAACGTCATTCCGGACTTGATCCGGGATCTCCATGGGTTTGGCGTTGCCTCGACATTTTGGCCACATCCATCCCCTTCAGAATCCCGCCCTGCGCCGTGAATGACGAACTCGGACAACAATCCGGCCTGAAAATGACAGTTTTTCAAGAACGTGACAGAACAAAGGTGAAACCCGGGAGATCTCATGGATATAGCAATCGTCGGACTCGGACGCATGGGGATGAACATTGCCGGACGGCTTCTGGATAACGGGCACCGGGTGATTGCCTGGAACAGGTCACGCTCCCGGATAGAGGAAATCGCCCGGCAGGGAGCGGTTCCCTGCGAACGACTTACGGATCTGCCTGCCCTGCTCCCGGGCCCGCGCATCATTTGGGTGATGCTTCCGGCGGGTACTCCCACGGAACAGACGATCAACACCCTGGCCGATATTCTGGAATCCGGTGACATGATCATCGATGGAGGCAACTCCAGATATCAGGACGATATCAGGCGCAGCAAGACACTGGACACACAGGGAATCGCCTACCTGGACATCGGGGTGAGCGGCGGGATCTGGGGACGGAAAAACGGATTCTGTCTCATGGTCGGCGGCCGGGCGTCGGACTTCGAATCCGTGGTTCCCATTCTCGAAGATCTGGCTCCGCCGGACGGATACATGTTCTGCGGGGATCACGGAGCCGGACATTTCGTGAAGATGATCCACAACGGTATCGAATACGGCATGATGCAGGCCTATGCCGAAGGGTTCAACCTGCTCGAGAATTCCCCCTTTGGTCCCGGACTCGACTATCAGGCCCTGAGTCACCTCTGGAACCGTGGCAGCGTGATACGATCATGGCTTTTGGAACTTGCGGAACAGGGATTTGCCGACGATCCGGAACTGAAAAAGGTGCAGGCCTATGTGGAGGATTCCGGCGAGGGCAGATGGACGGTGGAACATGCCCTGAACTCGTCCACCCCGGCACCGGTGCTGACCATGGCCCTGATGGAACGATTCAGGTCCCGTGAGGCAAACAGCTTTGCCGACAGGCTCCTGGCCACGCTGCGCAACCGGTTCGGAGGGCATGCCGTCAAGCAAACGGACACCACGAACTGATACCGGAGTTGCCCATGCCGAATATACCAAGAACCGTTATCACACCGAAACCCCTGAACGAAACCGGTGACATGCGTTGCATGCTCGAAACCGTCAAGGATCCGTTGATCCTGGTCATATTCGGGGCCACCGGGGATCTCACGGCACGCAAGGTCTTTCCGGCCGTGTACAATCTGGTGCGTACGAAAACCCTGCCCCAACCCTTCCTCATCCTCGGGGTGGGACGATCTGAATTATCCTCGTTCACCTTTCAGCAAAACATGGAAGCCGCTCTGGCCGAAACCCGGGATTTCGATCCCCTGGTGTGGGAAACCATGGCTTCCTCCATCGCCTATCTTCAGCTCGATTACGATACCCTGGAAGACTACACGAATCTGAAGCAAACCCTTCAGGCCCTGGACCCGGACAGAAAGACACAGGGCAATATCCTGTTCTATCTGGCCGTTCCTCCCTCGAGCTATGCGTCCATTGCAACCCATCTCGGTCAGGCCGGGCTCTCCAGAGAACACGATGACGGCAACGGCCGAATCCGGTTGGTGGTAGAAAAACCCTTTGGCCGGGATCTGGAGACAGCCAGGCACTTGGACACGGCCCTGCATATCTGGTTCGCAGAGCATCAGATTTTCAGGATCGATCATTATATGGCCAAGGAAACAGTACAGAACGTGCTCATGTTCCGGTTTGCCAACGCCATGTTCGAACCGGTCTGGAACCGAAGCTATATCGACTACATCGAGATAACCGCCTCGGAAACCCTGGGTGTCGAACACCGGGCCGGGTACTACGACCAGGCAGGGGTCCTTCGGGACATGTTCCAGAACCACATGATGATGCTTCTGGCCCTGTGCGCCATGGAACCGCCCTCCCTGTTCGAGTCCGAGCGGGTTCGCGACGAACGATCCAAGGTATACCGGGCGCTGCAACCCTTTCCCGTGGACAGGATCAACGACCGCCTTGTCCTTGGCCAGTACTCGTCCGGTGTCCTCGACGGACGTCCTGTGACCAGCTATCTGGAGGAACCCGGGGTCGACCCCCACTCCCTCACGCCCACCTATGCCAGAATGAAGGTGTTCATCGACAATTGGCGATGGCAGGGCGTGCCCATGTTCCTCACCTCGGGAAAACGCATGGCCGAGAAACGCACCGAGATCGTTGTCCAGTTCAAGGAAGTCCCCTGCTCCATGTTCCACCACCTTCTCGGGAACCATATCACCGCCAACCGGCTCGTCCTGGGCATCCATCCCAACGAATGCGTGGACCTGACTTTTCAGACCAAAACGCCGGGAACCCGGGTCTGTCTGCGTCCCGTGAACATGCACTTCGATTACGCCAAGGGGTATGAAGGCCCCGTGTTCGATGCCTATGAAAAGATCCTTCTGGACTGCATGCAGGGCGACCAGACCCTGTTCTGGCGGCAGGACGCCGTGGAACTCTGCTGGGGTTTTCTGACCCCCATTCTCGAGGAATGCGACTGCCCGGACCGACGGGAGAATATCTACCTCTACCGGGCAGGAACCAACGGGCCGCAGGAGGCGAGACGGGTCAAACCGTGATGACGTTTTTTTCGGAAAACAGGAAGGCATGCATGACCATGCTTTCCGCCCGATTCCGTCATCCCGGCGCAGGCCGGGATCTTGAACGTAAAAATGTGTACCAGCCGTCAGCGCAACGCCGAACCCATAAAGATCCCGGATCAGGTCCGGGATGACGGCTACACCGATCGACGCGCTGCGCCCTGCGCCCTGCGCCCTGCGCACTGCCTACTGCGCACTGCCTACTGCGCACTGCCTACTGCGCACTGCCTACTGCGCACCATCATCCTTCCAGCGACTCTCCTTTTCCAACTCCGATGACATGGTCGATTTCGCCGCCGACCTCATTGCCAGGCGCGCACATGACTATGTGACCAGAAACGGTGTCTTCCGCCTTGTTCTTTCCGGCGGAACCTCCCCCACTCCCCTGTATAAACGCTTTGCCGATTCCGCCAATTCTCCTGACATCCCCTGGGAGCAGACGGAAATCTTCTGGGGGGACGAACGGATGGTCGATCCCGAATCGGAACGAAGCAACTACGGCCTGGCCGCATCCACCTTCCTGAACAAGGTTCGCCTCGGCCCCAAGAATATCCATCGCATGCACGGCGAGTCGGAGAATCCGGAAATGGCCGCCCAGAACTATGAATACACCATAGCCGGCTCCTTCGGCCTGCCCGCCTTTCCGGCCGCATGGGATCAGAGCGGTCCGGTCATGTTTCCCCGGTTCGACGTGGTCCTGCTGGGCATGGGCCCGGACGGGCACACCGCCTCCATCTTCCCGGGTTCCCCGGCTCTGGAGACCCGGCGATGGGTGCTGCCGGTCCCCAGCCCGGAAATTCCTCCCCGGGGCCCTCGGTTGACCATGTCAGCACCGCTGCTCTCCACGGCCAAGACGGTTATCTTTCTGGTAGCAGCCAAGGGAAAGAAGGCGGCTTTGGAACGGGTGCGGTCGGCTGAGCAACGTTCATTGCTGCCTGCAGGGTGCATCGGGGCGGAGAAGGAGTTGTTTTGGTTGATTGTGCGGTAACGCAGGTGGGGGGACGGGGGACACGGACAGTACATGGACAGTACACGGACGGGGACACGGACAATGCCCCGATGCCCATCAGCGTGCCATCAGCCTATGAGGTCACTGAAAAATTCGCCCGCCCGTTTTTCCAGCCAGTAGATATTGTCGGTTCCCGGGAGGTGGAAACCTACATGGCCGCCGTAGCGGGGGATTTCCAGAAAGAGGTTCGGGTTCTGCGCGGCCTGGGCAGCGGGATAGCAGGAATCCGACAGGAGAGGATCGTCCTTGGCCTGAACAATGAGGCAGGGAATGCGAATGCCTCCCAGAAACTGCCCGCACGACGCCTTGCGGTAATAGTCGGCGGCATTGCGGAAACCGTGAACCGGTGCGGTGTACCGGTCATCATACTCGGCAAAGGTCCGGATGCTGTCGAGACCGGTGGTGTCGATCATTTCCGGAAACATGGCCGCCTTGGTCCGCACCTTCTGTCTGAGCCCCTTCATGAAATACTGCATATATATTGTATTGGCCCGTCGAGTCATGACCGCCACCGATCCCGTGAGATCGCAGGGCACGGAAAACACGACAGCCCCCTTGACCTCGCCAGGGACCATGTCCGGATCCTCGCCAAGATACTTGAGGGTCTGGTTGCCGCCCATGCTGAATCCCACCAGAAAAACACGGTCGTACCCACCCTTCCGGAGCATGTGAAGGATGACCGTATGCAGATCATCGGTCACCCCGCTATGATACATGCGCAGCAACCGGTTGGGTTCTCCCGAACATCCCCGAAAATTCAGACACACGGCATCATATCCGATGCGGTTCATCTCCCTGGCCATGCCAAGGGGGTATTTCTTGCGGGCATGACCTTCGAGGCCGTGGATGATGATGACCGCGGTATGTGATCGGTTGCCCGGTGCACGGTGCACATCGATGTCCAGAAAATCCCCATCCGGCGTCTCGATGCGCTCACGAACTGGTGCCGTTGCGGGCGTGGGCCTGAACAGGGAGGGAAAGATGGTGTGGACATGGCCGTTGGTCAATGGCCATACAGGTCGGTAATCGGGAACGGGCAGAAGAGGCATGGCAATGTGGGTTGGAGATGATTCATGAGTACGTTAAGCAGTATCTACACCATCACCCAGAATCTCGTTCTTCGGCATTCCGGATATGTCATGGATACCAGTGCGACCGGGCGTAAAAAAAGGGTTCGCAAAGGAAATGATCCCAAACGAACCCTCTCGTAATGCTGATTGTCCTGAAAAACAATGCGGAAACGCTACTTTCTCCCACCCTTCATGAGCATATACCCAAGGGCCAGAATCAACAGGGAAATGATCAGGAAATGCATGAACATATCCTTTTGGATCGCTCCCCAGATGATGTACAGGGAACCGGCTCCTGCCATGAGAGGGCAGGCATAGCGGCTGAAAACGCCGAGATCGGTGAAGGTCTTCATCACCCAGATATAGATGGAGATGTAGATGACATAGAGAAACGCGATGGGCAGTTCCGAGATATCCATGAACTGGCCCCACCAGCCCGCGAAATTGCCGTACCAGACCACCAGCCACATACAGGAAAGGATGTACCCGAACATGGCGGAATGGATGGTGCTGTTGGTGGTGGGATTGACCACGCTGAAGAAATCGGCCTTGGGACCCAGTTTTCTGGAGGCAATGGAGTACATGCCCCGGGCCGATCCCATGATCAGGCCGTTGAGGGTACCCAGACAGGAAATGATGACAAAAACCGTCAGCACGGTGCCGCTCAGACGGTCGAAAATCAGGGCGATGACTCGGACAGGTGCGGCGTCGCCTTCGGCCAGAACCTGCTCGTTGGTCAGAACACCGGAGATACCCATGTAATAGAGCATGTAGAAACAGACTACCGCGATGGTCCCCACCACCAGCGCTTTGGGCAATGTTCGTTTGGCGTCTCTGAGTTCCGCATTGATGGAAGTGGCGATGATCCACCCCTCATAGGCGAAGGCCGTGGACAGGGTGGCAACGGCAAGCCCGCCTCCGGAGGAAACGGTCTTTGCGACCTGGGTGAAATTTTCAAGGGTCTGTCCGCTGGTCATTCCCGCGATGCCGCCCACAACGGCCACCAGGGCCAGGGGAATCAGTTTGATGACCGTGGACGTGACCTGCCACTTTCCGGCCAGAACAGGGGAGTAATAATTGAGCAGAAAGAAAACGGTCAGATAGACGGCCGCGATGGCCCAAACGGATTCGGGGATGCCGATGAGCCCGGCCGTGTAATTGGCAGACACCCAGGCCAGAACGGCAACCAATGTGGGATAGTAGATAAAGGTCATGAACCAGGCGACCATGTACCCGGCCTTCTGACCATAGGCTTCCTCGAAATAGTCGACCACGCCGTTGACCCGCTCGATGCGTGTGGCGATTTTCGAGAAAACATAGGCCGTGACGACCATGATGGCGCCGCCGATGAGCCACGCGGTCAACGCGGTGGGGAGGCTGCCCCCCGAGGCCTTGAGCACGTCGCCCGCCTTGAAGAAGACGCCCGACCCGATGACAATGCCCACGACCATGGCGGTCGCGGTCCAGAAGCCGTACTTCTTTTGTAGGTTGTTCATGATACTATGTTACCGAATCACTTCGCAGGATGATTTCCCGCACAGGTTGTCTCATCACATCGAGGGCAGCATCCATCCCGAAACGATACAGGAAACGGGCGACCATGTATTATCGCCACAATCCATTGGGAGATGCATCAAACGACAATGCGAAACAATCATCTTGAAGTGATGTAGGAAAACAACAAACGAATCTTACTCCATGCCTTGCAGAAAACACCAAAGTCATAAACCGGGTTTTTTTGCGCCCATCCAGGATGAATGTCCAGTAACTTTTTCAAAAACGTACATAGGGTGACTGCAAAAGGACCTGTTTGACACTTTTGTAATTCAAGACATATCACGTCCAGCAATAGCAAGGGCTGATTTGCCAAAATTCGATTTTTTCCACCCTTCGCCGTAGACCAGTTGGTTCCGCCGGGCTTTCCCCCGGGCCACAGAGCAATCCGGGGCTGTCTCGTGGTCACGTATTGTTCTTTACAAGCTACTGCCTCCGTGGCATCAAAAAACCGGCTAGGGGAGCCGCAAGGCTGAGAAGGGCATGGCCCGACCCTTGGACCTGATGCAGGTAATGCTGCCGTAGGAAAGCCGGTTGAAGACATGTATGTGCCATGAACCGGACTTGCCGTGAGGCGAGTCTTTTTTTTGGTTCATCCGAAAATAGCGTACTTTCAGGTCGCCAATTATCGGTACCTGATTTGAGACAACAACCTCAATCAATCGTTGAATAGGTCC
>CAYWJL010000098.1:0-7087 GCA_964458145.1 uncultured Desulfovibrionales bacterium
AAAAGATGCCGAGCAGACGCTCGGCGTTCCCAAAAACCGCCTCCTGAATGCCTTCAAATCATGAGCCGATGAAATCCTCGGGATCGTCCGGCTGGAACACCGTCATGGGCGGCTTGGCATCCAGATCCATGCCGGGCTCGTACCCGTAGAGATCCCGAACGTCCTTTTCGATCTTGCAGGTCAGCCGACGCATCTTGATATTCATGGGACAGACCGACTCGCAGGCCCCGCAGTCCGTGCACCGACCGGCGCAGTGAAAGGCACGCAGGATGTGAAAACTGGCAACATCCGCGTCTTCCAGGGTCTTGCCGCACCATTGGGGGGAGGCTTCGTCCACAAAGCAGACTTTGCAATAGCATAGGGGGCAGACGTCTCTGCAGGCATAGCAGCGGATGCACGAAGCAAAATTTTTGGTGAAGGTTTCCCAGCGCTTGGCAGCATCAAAAGGTTCCCAGGGCGCGGCCACCTTGTCCAGATTGCCGCCTGCTGTCTCGTCGACCCTGTCCGCGACCGTGATGTCCGCAATGACCGGGTTCCTGTGCATGCAGGTGGCGCAATTGTCCCGCTTGACGAAATTTCTGGGGATCTCCTCGGAAAACCCGGATCCATCCACCTGAATATTCTCACCCTCTTCGCCCACGGTCCGGATGTCCTTTCCCGGCAGTCGGGCCTCGATCTTGCGGTAGTCGAGCATGCCCAGACAGGGAACGCCGATGATCACCACATGATCCCGATCCACCTGGCCTTCCTGAATCAGCCCGACAATATTCCGGCTGACGCACCCCTGAGCCACGATCCCGACCTTGTCTTTCCGGCCCATGAGATACTTGGCCAGATTACCCGTACAAAATCCTGTCCAGCAGAGCCGGTCCACCTCATCGGCGCTGGTGACGAACACGGGCCGGGCACGCATGGGAATGGTCCCCGCCTCGTACCCGAGCACGCAGTCCACCGCTCCTCTGCTCAGAAGGTCCCTGGCTGTCTCACGGATTTTCGTTTCTCTCTCTCGCATCATCCAGCCGTCCTGATATCCTTGATGAGCCGGGTATTCGGCCCCAGTGCGCGAATGGCCTCCACAACGTCCTGGGCGGTTTTCTGGAACTTGTTGGACTCCGCCGAGGAGATCCAGGAGAACTGCAGCCGTCCGGGCTCGATCCCGATGTATTCCAGAAGATTCTTGAAGACGGCGAACCGCCGTCTGGCGTAGAGATTGCCACTGATATAGTGACACTCGCCCGGATGTCAGCCCGAGACCCAGACCCCGTCAACACCGCGACGGAAAGCCTGGAGAATGTAGTCGGGTTTCATGCCCCCGGTGCAGGGAATGCGGATGACGCGGATGTTCGCCGGGTAGGCCATCCTGCCGACCCCGGCCAGATCCGCGGCTCCGTAGGAGCACCAGTTGCACAGAAACGCCGCTATACGTGGTTCAAATGCGTGATCGCTCATAAACAAAAACCCTCTCTTTGCGGGTGAGAGATACCGTCAAACCGTGTCGGCGTCCAGCCGGACACGGGCTTGGGCAAGGTTGTCTCTCATTGTCGGGCATCTTGTGGGTGTAAAGAGGGCTTCGGGTCAATATGATGAATTTATTCACAACGTCCGGCAATAGGCCCACCCGGTAGTTGGGAAATCGCACGAGGATCTTTCTGTCGAGTCCTGAAAAAGCTGTGGCCTCGTGAGTCGGATCTCCGCACCTTGCCGTCATCCCGGCGCAGGCCGGGATCTTGAACGGCATGGAGACTTTCTCCGACGCCAAGTCATGGTGTCCAGCCCTCGAGATCCCGGATCAAGCCCGGGATGACGAGGATTGCTGTCCTCTATCGGCCGTACGAACGCCATCGCGGACCGCCCCGAGATGTCAGGGTTGGAGGTCGATCGGCACAAACATGGATGGTCGACCAACGGTTTGTTACCGCAGGTGAACGGTAAGCCTTCGTTTTTCCCCGATTGCATTGGGAACGATTCTGCACCACAGAAAGGTTCCTCCTTTTCGAAAACCACTAATGCATTGGAATAACGCACTATTCCATCTCTCCCAAAACGTGATCCTCACCATCCCTTCATTGAAGCATCACGCAATATTGTTCAAGCACTCAATAACTTATCCCTGCAGAAGGCATTATTGAAAATCTCCATTCACGCAATCATCCGGCCGTTCACCTAAAAACAATGCGGATTTCGGACCAACCCAAGGCAAGCACTCTTTTTCGGCTCGTTTCCATTGCAAATTATTGTCCGTGAACCATCTCAATCATTCAATTTTCTTGGACAAGCACACCACTTAATCGCGGGAGGATGTCGATGCAGCACATGCGGGAAAAAACAGGTTTCTTTCTCGGCCCCATTCTATTTATACTCATCCTGCTCATGCCGGTTCCCGAAGGGATGAAGCCCGAGGCCCTCAAGGTCGCTGCCATCACGGTTCTCATGGCAGTCTGGTGGATCACCGAGGCCATTCCCCTTCCGGCCACATCTCTCCTGCCCATCGCCCTGTTTCCCCTGCTCGGGATCATGAAATCCAAGGCTGCCACGGCCCCGTACGCCAACCACCTTATCTATCTGTTCATGGGTGGCTTTTTCATCGCCGTGACCATGGAAAAATGGAACCTGCACAAACGCATCGCCATGCACATCGTCAACCTGGTGGGCACGAGCCCGGGTCGACTCATCCTCGGCTTCATGATCGCCACGGCCTTTCTGTCCATGTGGGTGAGTAATACGGCCACGGCCATGATGATGGTTCCCATCGGCCTGGCAGTCATCAAAAAGGCCAACGAGGACGCAGGCTCGAAAGCCATGCAGGCAGGCGTTCCCCTCTCCAACAACTTCGGCATCGCACTGATGCTGGGCATCGCCTATTCCGCGTCCATCGGCGGCGTGGCCACCATCATCGGCACCCCTCCCAACGTGGTCATGGTGGGTATGCTGGACAAGATGTACGGCCAGTCCATTTCTTTTTTCGACTGGATGCTCTTTGGTGTCCCCCTGGCAGTGGTCATGATCGCCATTGCCTGGTTCCTGCTGACCAAGGTCCTGTTCACCCTCGAGGGGGACGTCCTGGCCGGCGGCAAGGAGTACATTCACGCGGAACTTGCCCGATTGGGTAAAACAACCCCGGAAGAGAAAAAGATTCTTCTCATCGGCGGTTTTGTCTGTGCTTTCTGGATTTGCCGTGGATTCATCCATATCCCGGCCCTCAAATACGTGCATGACGCAACCATCGGTATTCTGGGCGCCGGCCTGCTGTTCGTCACTCCCACCAATTTCGCCAAACGTGAATTTCTCCTGGACTGGAACACAGCCGTCAAAATTCCCTGGGACATCATCCTGCTCTTCGGTGGTGGTCTGGCCCTGGCCAACGGTTTCGGCAAATCCGGCCTTGCCGTATGGCTGGCCACCCAGCTGACCGGGCTTCAGGGAACGAATATGGTCATGTTCATCGGTATCGTGGTCGTCATGGTGGTCTTTCTCACGGAAATCACCTCCAACACGGCAACAGCGACTCTCCTCGTTCCCATCATGGGCAGCGCGGCCGTGGCCCTGGGCATCCATCCTTTCGGTCCCATCATCGCAGGCTGTGTTTCCGCTTCCTTCGCCTTCATGCTCCCCGTGGCCACGCCTCCCAACGCCGTCGTTTTCGGCAGCGGATGTCTGACCGTGCCCCAGATGGCCAAAGCCGGAATCTGGCTGAACATCATCGGGTCCGTTATCATCACCGCGGCCGTCATCTACATCGTCCCCCTGATCTGGGGCGTGGATCTCTCCCAGCTTCCCGCCTGGGCGGTTGCGGCGCAATAAAGATCAGTCAAGAACATGTATCCTCATGAAAAAAGGGACGCTTATGCGTCCCTTTTTTTATCTTGCCTCCCCTCTCCTGTCTCCCGCCCCCCGCCCCCCCCCCCCCCCCCCCCCCCCCCCCCCCCCCGCCACCCCCCCCCCACCCCGGGCAACCGGACCACAAACGTGGTTCCCTCGCCCGGCTTGGTGATGAAATCGATCTCCCCCCCGTGCTTTTCCACCACGATCATCCTGCAGATGTTGAGCCCCTGTCCGGTTCCACGGCCCACTTCCTTGGTGGTGAAAAAGGGATCGAAAACTCGGTGAGCGACATCCTCGGGAATGCCCGTGCCTGTATCGGCAATCCTCACTTCGACCCATGCGTCATCATACCGCGTAGTCACGGTGATACACCCTTTACCATGACCGCTCTCTCCAACCTTGTCCCCGACGGCATGGGCCGCATTGGTGATCAGATTCAGGAAAACCTGATTGATCTCGCCCGGCAGGCAGGAAATGGTCGGCAGGGATTCGTCAAAATTCTGCTCCAGATCGGCAACGTATTTCCACACATTGCGCGAAACAGTGATCGTACTCGCCAAAGCACGGTTGCGGTCTTTTCCTTGGTTCCGGGGTGGGAAAAATCCTTCATGGAACGAACGATATCAGCAACCCGCTCCAGCCCTTCAAGAGACTGATCAATGGCCTGCGGAATCTCTTCCTCCAAAAATTCCCAGTCGGCCTCTTCCAGGACATCGTCAATATGTTCCCGTAACTCGGGTTCCACATCCTTGGCGGCACACGCATCGAACAATTCCCGATAAGCCCCCACCACATCACGTATATCTTCGAACGAATCCCTGAAAAAATGGGTGTTGTCGGAAATGTACTGTGTGGGCGTGTTGATCTCATGGGCGATCCCGGCGGCCAACTGGCCCACGGACTCCAATTTTCTGGCGTGGGAAAGCTGGGTTTCCAGATTCAGGCGTTCGGTAATATCCGCCCCCATGATGAGCAGGCTGCGCTTTTTGCGGGGATCTATACAAATCGGGGTCACCGTGAGCCCGAGAACCCCTTCATAGCCATCGTCCCGGCGAAAGGGCATGCGTTCCAGACGAATGTGCACCTCCTGATCCAGGCATTGGCACATGGCTCTGCGTATGGCACCCCAATCCCAGTTGACATGGGAATCCTGCAGGGGTTTCCCCATCACGTTTTCCGCAGGGATACCCAAAATTTTTTCCGCAACAGGATTCCATTGCAGAATGGTTCCGTCCTCGGCAAGCTTGATCAGCAGGGAAGGCAGCTTCTCGATAAGCTGCTTGTTGGCTTCGAGAGAAAGCACAAGCTCTTGCCGAGCCTTTTTTGCCTGCCCGACATCCTCGAGAATGGCGATGACTTCACTGGAGGATTTCCCAGGCTGCACCGGGTTCATGATCGCCCTAAGCTCCACGGTCTTGTTGCCGTTGATAGAGGTATACTCGCCTTCATAAACACTGAGTTCTCCTCCCAGCGCTTTGACGATAGCGTCACGCACCTTCCCGGTAGCATGCTTGGCCATATTGAACCCCACCAGACGTTCCTTGGGTGCCCCCATGAGGCCGGCAAGGGTTTCATTGCAGTCGGTGATGATTCCTTCGGGACTGAAGCGCAGCATCCCCAAGGGGGACTTCTCGAATATGATCCGGTAATTGCGGGCACTCTCGCGAACGATCTCTTCCATGCGCTTGCGTCGCGTGATATCCACAAAAATCCCTTCCATGCCCACAGGTTCCCCTGAACCGTCTGTCATGATCCGCGTACTTGCCAGTCCCGAGAGAATGGTATTGCCGCGACGACGCAAGGTCAGTTCGAAGTCGGCAACCTTGCCCCAGAGATCCAACTGCTTGCGGAACGTTTTCAGCTCCTCGGGATCGGCGAAAAAGGTCTTGACGTCCTTACCTATCAACTCTTTGTGGTCCACAAACCCGAGCATGGCGACCCCGGCAGGATTGGCCATGAGAATACGTCCGTCCATGTCCACCCGATAATAGGCTTCCTGGATATTATCCAGAATGGACCGGTATTTTTTCTCGCTTTCCCGCAATTCCTTCTGCATCTTCTCCATGCTGTGAAGGGTTTTCCGCAGCAATGCCGTTCGCTGATCAACCATCTTTTCGAGTTCGGCAAGATGGTCCCGCTGTTGTTGCTCCAATTCAAGCCTTTTGAGAGCGTTATCCACGGCAATGATCAATTGATCGCTGTCAAAAGGCTTGTTGAGATGCCCATACACGCCAATTTCAAGGGATTCCCTGGCGACCTTGTGGCTGCCGAATCCGGTCATGGTGATGATGGCGGTATGGGGATAGGTTGCGTGGCAGAATCGGGCGAAATCCATCCCGGATTCCCCCGGCATCTTGTTGTCGGTAATGACTAGATCAAAAAAACGATCCGCCAACATAATCCGGGCCGCTTCCGCGCTCTCGGCTTCGAACAAGACGTGGTCGGCATACTTGGCGAGCATGGCCCTGATCATGGCCCTGATTCCGACTTCGTCATCCACTACCAATATATTCTTTCGTCCCATAACGATTCCCCAAAAAAATTCGGAAGGTGCCCGTCTCCCGTGAACTCGGCACATTGCGCAGACGCAACTACGACGCGCCACGCTCACATGTAAGACATGATATGCCTTTGCATACCCGATTCCATCTCGTCTAACAACAAGTGAACCCACATGAACCTTTTTTGGGGAAACACGTCTGCCAATGCTCCACAAACCGCATGAAACGACCGCAAAAAGATTGCATCTTCCCTTCACGGAAAAACCGTGCATTCATGATCCGACAAGCTTGCCCATACATGCTCATTGCTCTATGAAAATGAGCTCATCAAACGCAGCAATTCATCTGCGCCATCCGCTTGATGACCCACCTGGATCTTTCGGTGAAGCAGCAGCGACTCCCCGCAGACCACCCCCAACCCCCTGCCAACCGCCATGTCACTGAATCCCCTCCACAAAATCCATGTTCGCGATTATTTCATCCTCATGCTCAACGGTATGGCCCACGGCCTGTTCGCATCTCTGATCATCGGGCTCATTCTCAAGCAGATCGGCAACCAGATGGGACTGCCCCTCATGGTCCAGTTCGGCCAGATCGCCCAGTATCTCATGGGACCGGCCATAGGCGTGGGCGTTGCCGCCAGTCTCGGGACCGGGCAGAAATCGCCCCTGGGCCTGTACGCCTCCCTGATCACAGGAGCCATCGGTGCCAAGACCGTTGTCTTCCACGCCACAGGAGTCGGCCTGGCCATCGGCGAACCCGTG
>CAYWJL010000099.1:0-7014 GCA_964458145.1 uncultured Desulfovibrionales bacterium
AACGCCGTGCTCCTTTGATCACTGTTTGTATGATTGATGTTCGGTGCCGGTAGTGAAGTTGAGATTTCAGTCCGGATCGTTACGGCGAGGTGACTGCAACGTCTTCTCCCGGTACAGGCAAGCCTGCCGGGAAATGGGCCGGGCCAAAACGTCTCTGTCAATCCTCATATTGCCGTTCTTGAGCCGGCGTGAATGAGGAGAGTTTTTCGTACACCATGCGAGGATTGTTGTTTTCGAGGACGCATTTTGCACCTTCGAAAATAATTTCGAGGTTGAAGCGTTCCTGCAGGCTCATTCGTTCCAGTTTTCCTGCCACAGGCTGGAAGATGAGTGTCGACATAATGATGCCGTAGAGGGTAGTCAATAGTGTAGGTGCTATATAGGGTCCAGCGGCTGAGGAGCCACTCAGTCGTGCGAGGGCGTCAACCAGCCCGATCAGGGTTCCGATCACCCCGAAGCACGGCGCATAGATGGCCAGTTTACTGAAAACATCCTGGGGGATGGCATGTCGTTTTTGCATGGAAGCTATCTCGATCTCCAAAGCGTCCCGGATGACAGCGGCATCGGCATTTTCGGCGATAAGATGACAGGCTTTTTTCAAAAAGGGGTTGTGGGTTTTGATATTTTCCAGACCGAGGAGACCTTCACGTTTGCTTATCTCGGCGATGCGCACCATGGTGGTGATCACTTCGTTGGCTGTCTTTTTCGGTGAGCCGAAAATCTTGATGGCGGCCTTGACGGCATGCAGGATTTCACTCCCCGGGAAATTGATACAAAGTGCTGCCAAGCTGCCCCCGGCAACAATGATCATGCCTTGGGCATCGATGAAAAGGGAGCCGCCTCCTCCCTGGAAAACAGCTCCGCCAACAAGAGAAAATCCGATGATGAGACCAAAAAAAGTTGCAATATCCATTGGTTTTTTTTATTTTTTTATCTTTGCAAAAAGGAAGTATGCAAACCGTTTTCCCTTCTTTTCCACTTTATCCTGAAAGGTGTTTTTCATGCAAAAAAGCGAAAAAGTCCAGACTGCTGTGGACCATATCCGGAATGTTTTTACAAGTGATTTTTCGCCGTCTCTGGGTATTACGCTGGGAAGCGGACTGGGTCGTTTCGTCGCCTCCCTTGAATCGGCAAGATGGATCGATTTCGAGACTATACCCGGATTTCCCGTCTCGACCGTCAAAGCGCACAGAGGCTGCCTTGGGCTTGTCCGTCACAAGGGAACGGATTGTCTGGTCCTGCAGGGGCGCAACCATCTCTACGAGGGGTACTCTCCCGACGAGGTCTGTTTCGCAACCAGGGTGGTGGCGGGACTGGGGGTCGGCACGATCATTTTGACCAATGCGGCCGGTGCTCTCGATCCGCTTTTCGAGGTGGGCGGTATCATGCTCATCACCGATCATCTGAACCTCATGGGCACCAATCCTCTTGTCGGACCCAATGTGGATATCTGGGGGCCGCGCTTCCCGGATATGACGGAGGTCTATTCTCCCGCATTGCGCAGCAAGGTGCTCGAGGTGGCCATGGGTGCCGGCGTGCGCCTGGAGCAGGGCGTGTATGTCGGGGTTCACGGGCCGTGTCTGGAGACTCCGGCCGAAACCCGTGCCTATCGCATATTGGGGGGAGATGCCATCGGCATGTCCACGGTCATGGAGGCAATCGCAGCTCATCACATGGGAGTCGATGTCGTCGGTTTTTCCTGCCTGACGAACAAGAATCTTCCGGATTGCATGGCTCAAACATCCCATGAGGAAATTCTCGATCAGGCCGATCGTACGGCGGATCGTCTGACTCACGTGCTGGATGCCGTCATCGAAGCCGGGATGTTCGCTTCGTGACGAGCGGGAAGGTAGACAGCGGGAGGATCTCATGAGATATCCTGTCGTGACGTTTGTATCGCGCATGTTCTCGTATCACCAGCCATGAGTCGGGTACTCTTAATGACATGACCTTTTTTCCTGCAGAACTTTCCAGAATATTCGCCTCGCCATCGCATCTGGCTTCATTGCTCGATCCCTTGCCCGTGGGGGTGGCCGTCATCTCTCCGGAGTTGCAGGTGTTGTTCATGAATACGGCCATGGAAGGGCTGACGGGGTTCAACAGGAGTGCCATCCGGGGCAAACCCTGCTATCATGTGCTCCGTGGCAATCTGTGCACGGAACGATGTCCGGTGAGAAATCATGAGGCGGGCCGGGAGAGCATCTGTCTGGACGGAAATATCCTGGACAAGAATCGGGAAAAGATTCCCACCCGTCACAGTCTCGCCTGTATCCGTGACAAGGCCGGAGAATTGCTGGCCTATATCGATTCCGTGGAAGATCTGCGTCCGGCCCGGCATGTGGAAGAGGCAACGATCGAGTCGTCGGGATACAAGCAGATCATCGGCCAGTGCCCCTCCATGGACAAGGTGTTTCAGATCCTTCCCGTCATTGCCCAGACGGATTCATCGGTGCTCATCACCGGAGAGACCGGAACGGGCAAGGACCTGGTGGCAGAGTCCATCCACCAGCATTCCACCCGGGCGAAGGGGCCGTTCATCAAGGTCAATTGCGGGGCTTTGCCGGAAAATCTTCTGGAATCGGAGCTCTTCGGTCATCGAAAGGGAGCGTTTACCGGTGCGGTTGAGAACAAGCCCGGCTGGTTCAAACTGGCCCACAACGGCACCCTGTTTCTGACCGAGGTGGGCGATCTTCCTCTGGCTCTCCAGGTCAAACTGCTGACTTTTCTCGACGACAAGGTCATCTATCCCCTGGGCAGTACCCGCGGTCGCAAGGTCAATGTCCGGGTCATCGCTGCAACCCACAGGGATCTCGAGTCCATGGTCAGGGATCACCGGTTCCGCCAGGATCTTCTTTTCCGGTTGAACGTCATCCGTGTGGAAATGCCTCCCTTGCGCGACAGGGGGGAGGATTTGACGCTTCTTATCAACCATTTTGTCCGCCAGTTGGCCGACCAGCTCAAGAAGAACATCCTCGGATTCGACGGCGAGGCCATGCGGCGGCTGTCTTCGTACTCCTTTCCCGGGAATGTCCGGGAGCTGCGCAATATCATCGAATATGCGGTCACGGTGTGTCAGGGGCAGGAACTCGGCATACGCCATCTGCCCGCGTATGTGCGTGATATCCAATCGCCACAATCCTCCCCGGTGCCGTCCGAGTCGTCTCACACGCCGTCAGCCGGCTTCCAGCCGCAATCGTCTGCGGAAAACTGGACGGTCATGGAACGACAGATGATCATGGATGCCCTGGTTCGGGCCGGTGGGCGCAAGTCCAGGGCCGCTGAGATTCTGGGGTGGGGACGGTCCACGCTGTGGCGGAAGATGAAAAAACACAATCTGGATGAGAGGTGAACGCATCCATGAAGATCCTGGTTCCCATTTCCGGTCCCGACGTGGCACCCCGCTTCGATATGGCCCCCGAGGTACTCATTGCCACCACCGACGAGAAGAATACCGTCATTGCCACGCGCACCATGGTTCTGCCCCAGGCCTCGGCCGATGACCTGTGTTCCCTCATCCTCACCGAGAGTATCGATGTGGTAGCCTGCAACGGCATCGAGGAAGAATACTACCGTTTCCTGACCTGGAAGAAGATCAGGGTGGTGGATTCCATCATGGATACGGTGGAAAACGCCCTCGAGCTGGTCTGCTCACAATGAAAGCGCCTTGCAATCATCTTATTTCGAGGATGCTCTCTCGACGGCATTGTGTTCTTTCGGAGGCCATCTGTATCTTTCCCTCACTTGCTCCTGATAGCTTTTTGTAATCCATGCATTGTCCTCTCTGTCACAACCACGATACCAAGCTGTTCTTCACGGACAGGCACCGGGAATATCTTCGGTGTTCCAGGTGCCGGCTGGTGTTTGTTCCGTCCTCGTTTCATCTTGATCCCGCAGCCGAAAAGGCCAGATACGATACCCATCAGAACGATCCGTCCGATGCGGGCTATCGGCGTTTTCTGTCTCGTCTCACCCGCCCCCTGCAGGCCCTGGTTCCAGCCGGGAGTCATGGGCTCGATTTCGGTTCCGGCCCCGGGCCGACCCTTTCGGTCATGCTCGAGGAAGCCGGCTATCGCATGGACATCTACGACACCTATTACGCGCCCGACATGAACCTGCTCGCCCGGACCTACGATTTCATCACGGCCACCGAGGTGGTCGAGCATCTGCGTGATCCTGCCGGGGAACTCGAGAGGCTGTGGGCATGTTTGCGACCCGGTGGGGTTCTGGGTATCATGACCAAACTGGTCCTTGACCGGGATGCCTTTGCCTCCTGGCATTACATCCGCGATCCCACCCATATCTCCTTTTTTTCACGCACGACTTTTTCCTGGCTAGCCAAGTACTTGGGCGCAGGGCTGGAGTTTGTGGACAAGGACGTCATCTTCCTGCAGAAGCGTTCTCCGGCAAACGGCGAGCCCGAAGCCGGTGAGAGTCAAACCTTCAACCAATCGGAAACACATCATTTATGAGCGACGAACCAAACAAGATCATCTATTCCATGGTCCGGGTGACCAAACATCACGACAAAAAACCCATCATCGAGGATATATCCCTGTCCTTTTTCTACGGGGCCAAGATCGGCGTGCTTGGTCTCAACGGATCGGGCAAGAGCACGCTCTTGCGGATCATGGCCGGAGAGGACCGGGATTTCGGCGGCGAAATTGTGGCATCACCCGGGTATTCCATCGGCTATCTGGAACAGGAGCCCTCCCTCGATCCCCACAAGACCGTGCGGCAGATCGTGGAAGAGGGAGCGGGGGAGACCGTGGCCCTGCTCGAGGAGTTCAATCAGATCAATGCCCGGTTCGCCGAGCCCATGTCCGATGACGAGATGACCGCGCTCATCGAACGGCAGGGCGAGGTGCAGGAACTCCTGGACGCAAACGACGCATGGGAACTGGACTCCCGTCTGGAGATGGCCATGGATGCCCTGCGCTGCCCCGAACCCGAGACAAAGATCGAGGTCCTCTCGGGTGGGGAGAAGCGGCGGGTCGCCCTGTGCCGTTTGCTGCTCAAAAAGCCCGATATCCTGCTTCTGGATGAACCCACCAACCATCTGGACGCCGAGTCTGTCGCCTGGCTGGAACATCATCTCCAGCAGTATGCGGGCACGGTCATCGCCGTGACCCATGACCGGTATTTTCTGGACAATGTGGCCGGATGGATTCTGGTACTCGACCGCGGCCGGGGCATCCCCTGGAAGGGCAATTATTCGTCCTGGCTCGAACAGAAACAGAACCGCCTGGCCATGGAGGAAAAGCAGGAGAGCGCCCGTCAGAAGACCCTCAGGAACGAGCTGGAATGGATCCGCATGTCCCCCAAGGGACGGCACGCCAAGTCCAAGGCCAGGATCACGGCCTACGAGTCTCTGGTGGGGCAGGGCAAGCGCGAAAAGGTCAGCGATCTGAGCCTGTTCATTCCCCCGGGACCACGGCTCGGCGATATGGTCAGCGAGGCGGACCATGTCCGCAAGGGCTATGGGGACACGCTTCTGGTGGAGGATATGAGTTTTCTGCTGCCCCCCGGCGGGATCATCGGCGTCATCGGACCCAACGGAGCGGGAAAATCGACCCTGTTCAAGATGATAACCGGTCAGGAGGAACCCGACGGCGGCACGATCCGTGTGGGCGAATCCGTGAGCCTGGCCCATGTGGATCAGGAACGCGGACGTCTCGATCCGGAAAAGAGTGTCTGGGAAATGGTCTCGGGCGGCTCGGACATCCTGAATATCGGCGGTCGTGAGATCAATTCACGCGCCTATGTGGGCAGGTTCAACTTTTCCGGAGCCGCTCAGCAGAAAAAGGTGGGCATGCTTTCGGGCGGCGAGAGAAACCGTCTGCACCTGGCCCTCATGCTCACCCGGGAGGCCAACGTGCTTCTGCTCGACGAACCCACCAACGACCTGGACGTGAACACTATCCGGGCCCTGGAAGACGGCATCGAAAACTTCCCCGGCTGCGCGGTGATCATCTCCCATGACCGCTGGTTCCTGGATCGCATAGCCACCCACATCCTGGCCTTTGAAGGCGACAGCCGGGTGGTCTGGTTCGAGGGCAACTATTCCGAATACGAAAAGGACAAACGCAAGCGACTGGGCAAGGATGCCGAGATTCCCAAGCGCATCCGCTACAGACATCTGACCCGGTAGGGTTGTTGTATTCGCAGAAATCAAGAGAGGCCGGTGCAATTGCACCGGCCTCTCTTGGTTGTAACGGATGACCTACCCCATGCCCTCGAGTGACGGCATGGGTACACAGACGATTGCGGGCTATCCGGATGTCACTGTGAAAGAAATCACGCAAATACCAGCTGAGCTTCATTACCTGTTGGTCAACCACACCCCGGAGAGGGTCAGCGCACCCCCGACAAGCAGCGAAACATACACGGGTTCGCCAAGGATGACGAATCCGAGGATCACGGCAAAGACCGGAACCAGATTGATGAAGATTCCTGCCCGGGCCGGGCCGATGGTTTTGATGCCCTGGTAATACCAGGTGAAGGCCAGGCCCGTGGCGATGACCCCGAGGAAGAGGATGTGGCCCCAGTCCCGGGGCAGGGAGTGGGTGATGTCGTTGAGGAGGCCGTTGTGCAGGGCAAAGGGGAGAAGCAGGATGTCGCCGATGATGCATGACCAGGTAACAGCCTCCAGGGGGTTGACCCGGCGCATGACCCGGTTGCCGGCCAGGGAATAGACGGCCCAGCTGGCCACGCAGCCCAGGATGAAAAGGTCGCCGGTGGACAGCGGGGATTGCAGGAGCGTCAGAGGGTTGCCTTTGGCCAGAACAATGGACACCCCGGTGAGGGAGAGGAGGGTGCCGATGATTTTTTTCCGGGTGAGGGGTTCCTTGAAGATCAGGGCCGAAGCCAGGCAGATGATCACCGGGATACAGGCGATGATCAGAGCAGCCCGCCCGGCGGCAACGGTTTTCAGGCCGGAAAAGAAGAAACAATTGTAGCTGCACACCCCGCTGAGCCCAAGCAGGATCAGCCCGGGAAGATCTTCACGTTTCAAGG
>CAYWJL010000100.1:0-6496 GCA_964458145.1 uncultured Desulfovibrionales bacterium
TGAAAATCGAGCTGGTTGACAAGCCTGATAATTATACAAATCTCGATTTCGGTTGTCATTGACACCAAGCCACCATCATCCCCCCACCTCCACCGCAAATGGCCTCGATGCTTCCCATCCTTCGCAGGACTAGTGTTGCCGTTGATTTCCACCTGCAGGTATATCATCGCCAAGCAGTGCGGCCAGGCCGGTGAACAGGGCCAGGGCATTTTTCCCCAGCGTCCGCGTTTTGTATCCTCCCTCCTGCACGCACAGGGTCGGCAGGTTCAATCCCGCTACAGCCCGACCAATGGATTCGAAATGCTCTGCAGTCAGATTCCAGGTTCCTGTAGGGTCTCCTCGAGCCGTGTCCAGGCCGATGGCCAGAATCAGAAACATGGGGTTGAAGGTTCTGACCTTTCGCAGGGCCTGATCCAAAACCGCAAGATATGTTTTGGGTTCCAGAACTTCCGGTAACGGATAGTTTTTGTTGAACCCGGTTCCGTCTCCCTCGCCTTTTTCTTCGGCAAATCCACTGAAATACGGATAGGCAAAGCTGGGATGGCCGTGGAGTGAAACGGTCAGCACGTCGTTTCTGGCGTAAAAAATCTGCTGCTGCCCGTTGCCATGGTGATAATCGATATCCAGGATGGCAACACGGCCATGCCGGGTAAGAAAATGGGCAGAGATTGCATTGGTGTTGAAATAGCAGAATCCCCCAAAGAAACCGGCTTCGGCGTGATGACCTGGAGGCCTGACCAGGGCGTAGGCCAGTTTGCAACCGTCCAGCAGATATTCCGCACCGGTGAGCCCGCAATCGACAGCGGCCCTGGCGGCCAGAAACGCGTTTTGGGTGATGGGAGTGAAGGTATCGATGCAGTAATATCCTGCCCGGACCGGAAGTTCCTTGGGTTTTCTGGCTGCATTGCGTACCGGAAAAACATAGGGGTACAACGATTTTTCCCCGACGAGTCGGCTGACCCGTTCCAGATACTTTACAAAATCGGGATCGTGTACTGCCTTGATATGATCGCTGCGATGTCTGCGTGGTTTGACATGAACAAACAGCCCACTGGGGTCAAGCTGGGACAGAATGGACTTGATCCGCACCGGTGCCTCTACATAGCCGCGTTCCCGTACGTGATGGATGGAGTGTTTGTCATTGAAGATCAATGGGATGCGGGCTTTTTTGGGCTTGAGAGTCACGGCACGGCTTCTGTACTGCCGTGGCCGAAGGTGAATGTGATCGTCTTTGAAGGAATCGGTGACCATGTCGATATAGTCGGGAGGACATTTATGACTGTATTTCCGTTCCAGTATCGCCCGAACTATATTCCTGATCACCCGTCGTGACGGACGCTGCAGCTCTCCCAGATCGTCAAAGACCAGCATGGGAGCGCAATCATCTTTTTCAGTAACCGGAGTTTCATACCGGGTACCAATGATGGGTCGGGCACCGAAGCGTTCGTAAAATCGCAGCCTGGACGTGTTTTCTTCCAGCAACGACATGTCTGCACACAGCCCGGCGTCATCCGGAAGACATTCGAAAAACAGGCCTGCTCCCCTGGCAGCGCGGGCTTCATTGCGGACCTGCTCGTAGAGGGCTCCTCCTATCCCGGCACCGGTACGTCCGGGTGCTGCGGACAGAAAATCCAGATACGTGAAACCGATGTCGGGAAAATGCATGAGCAGGGCAAACCCGAGCACTGGTTTGACGTGGTTTGCGGCAACGAGCAGTACGGTGCGAAAGTTTTTTTTCAGGGGATTACGCAGAAGTTCAGGCAGTTCTGCAATTTCATCTTCGGAAAGAAGTTGAAACCGGGCACGCAGGATATCCTGCACTTTTTTCACTGCGTCGATGTCTGCAGGCAGGGTGGCGTCGTGAATGCTACGGATACGGAACATGTGTTTTCCACCAGAAATGTCCGGTCACCCTGCACATTCTACAGGCCGGAGTTTCCATAAAGGCTTTTATCATGTTTGAATGAACGAATTTCGGTTGAGCTTTTTCGGCATGTTGTATCCCCTGAAAGGTTTGCCGGAGGGAAACCTTTCAGGGGATTTTTATGCCGGCTGGGCCTTTGAATCAGATGTAAACGTATGGACGAGCAGCACTGCATGCTGCATCAATAGTCATCATCGTCCAAAATATCATCGTATTCATCTTCAAGTTGAAATCGTTTGATAGTCAGGTAACGTTGTCCATTCTTGCGACGCACGGCACCTTCCACATTGACCCAGGAACCTTCATACTCCATGAGACGGATTCCCGCAGCACCCGATTCTACTACATATTCCACCTCGTTGTCATCGATAACCATAACCTTGGTCATGGCCAGGTCTTCCCACTCACAGCCGACAACCCGCCCGCATATGCGGACACTGCCTGCATTGCATTTCATTGCTGTCTTCCTTTTCATGAAGGTCATTATTGGTATGTCCTCCTTACGTCCGGAGGAGCCTCGAGAAGATCACCTGATCCTCCCCTTGCTGATAGTAATCGTGGATTCTGGCTTCTTCCTCATACCCGCATGCACGATAAAAGTGTCGGGTCGGGGCATACTGGGGTCGCGAGGATGTTTCCACAAACAGCTTCCTGCCTTTCCTGGCTGCCACGCAATGTTCAACCGTGGCCAGGATATTCCGCCCCAGTCCTTTTCCTCGATATTTCTGGTGCACTGCCAGCCAGTAGAGATCAAAACTGCCCTCGGTACAGGGGATTTTTCCATAACAGGCGTATCCGGCGGTTATGCGGGCATTGCAATGGCACAGATCCGCAAAAACGAATTCGTAGCCGCTCCTGACCCCTTGTGCGAGGGCTGCCCGACCAAGCTCGTCGGCCAGGTCTGTTTCTTCCGCTGAAAAATATCCCGATGATGCTATTATCTCTCTGATTGTTTGCACATCTTCGTGACGTATCCTGTGTCGAAACGATACTCTGTCATCTTCCATATATGCCTTGTCGTGCTTGGGCCGGATCAGCCTGCCCTGAGGTTCGACCCGGCATCCAGAATGCGCTCGATCACTTCCCGTGACGAAAGTCCGCCGGCGCGTGCCGCGGCCATAAATCCGGCATCCTCTGCGATGCACGGGTTTGGATTGATATCAATGACAAAGGGGTTTCCCGCCTCATCCATGCGGAAATCCACCCGGGCATATCCAGCCAGCCCAAAGATTTTCCAGCAGCGCACGGCCAGGTCTTGCATGAGCAGCACCGTATCCCTGTCTGCTGCGGGAATATCGAAACAGCGCCGGGTATTGAGCGCCGGAGCGGATTCATCCTCCCATTTGGACGCATAGTTCAGGATTTTCGGATCACCGGCAAAATCGTTGAAATGCATCTCGGCAACGGGAAGTGTGGTCATGGTTTTTTCTCTCGATGCAAGCATGGCCACGCTGAATTCGCGTCCTTCAATATATCTCTCCACCACACAGGCGCCGCCCATACCTCCTTCCAGCCGCTTGACCGCGGCACACAATTCCTCGTGCGATGAACCGACCGGAAGCACGGCATCAAAATCAAGACCTACAGATGCATGCTCATACCGGGATTTGACGATCCAGCTCTTCGTTGCTGCAGACGGATCAGGATCATCCGGTACATATCTCTGCGGGGTGGGAATACCCGAAGACTGCATGATCAGCTTTGCCGTGATTTTATCGGCCGTAAGCATCAGGGCCGATTCATCCGATCCGGTAAAGGGCAGTCCCATGTTCTTGTACACAACAGGTGCAAGGGCGGCCATGCGGCTGCTCATGCCGATGGATTCCACCAGATTGAAGACAGCTGCAGGAGCTATCTCCTGCAGGGAAGCCTTCATGCCGTGCACGTCTTCGGTGCATTCCACGTCAAAGGGGATCATTCCCAGATCGCCGAGCACCTGCCGCACAAAATCCGCCTGAGCCAGGGTATCCAGTGCATCCGGCGACGCACCGCTCGGGACATTGTCCCGTACCACCGCTATTCGGAGATTTCGCCCCATGTTCACGCCACCCGTTTGGGACGAACGCGACTGCGTTGTATTGCACGGTTCTCAGCATATCCCATGATCGATGTGATCAATGTTTCAAATTTTCCGCCGCCGAGTCTGTAGAGAATCGGCAGATCGGAAGAGTGCGGGTTGAGTCCGGGCAGGGGGTTGACCTCGATAAAGCACGGCATTCCCTGCTCATCCATGCGTACATCCACGCGTCCGGCGTCCAGGCAGCCAAGCCCCTTCCAGGCTGCCAGAGCCAGAGCAGCGGCCGCTCGCGCATCACCATCATCGGCCAGCGAATAGTCCACCCGCTCCTCCCAGACCTGCTTGTTCTCATAGGTATAGGCACCGACGTCACCCATTCCCCGGGCCTTTACCTCCATCACCCCGACGGTATGGGCCGTATCGTGCCCGCCGAGAATGCCCACGGTGACTTCACGCCCGGGACGGGAGGTCCCCACCAGCACGGGCTGATGGAAACGATCCAGCAGATCCTCGCAGATCTCCTTGAGCTCAGGGCCGTGGCGGACGACACTGCGGGCGCTGATCCCCTTGCTCGTTCCCTCGGAAACAGGCTTGACAAAAAGGGGAAAAGGGAGAGCGACATTATATATGTCCGCCAGGGTATGGACCACATGAAAATCGGCTGTTCGAACCCCGAGAGAACGGACCATGGCATTGGTCCATCCCTTGTTCAGAGCAAGGGTGAGCACATCCGGTCCCGAAAATGTATAGGCGATATCGTAGCTGTCCAGGAGCGCCGGCACCAGGGCCTCACGCCCGGGACCGAACACGCCTTCAGCAATATTGAAAACCATATCCCAGCGACCACCTCCGGCCAGGCGAGCCACAAGCTGATCCACCGATCCGATGCGTTCCACCGTATGCCCAAGTCCCTTGAGTACGGATTCAATGCTTTCAATGGTTATGGCAGCGTCGAACTCCGCAGCATCTTCCGGAGAAAATCCGCGGGACAGATACGCATCTTTCAGATCAAACGTCATACCGATATTCACTGCACGACCTCCCCGGATGCGGGGCAACTTCTGTCCAAAACAGGACCGGATGCCTCGGGGTACCTGAAAATGTTTCCTTCATAGTTCTCAAGGAGCAGATCTCCTTTTTCGTCCATGCCGTGCACACTGTTCGGCAGCAAGGGAATCTTGCCTCCACCTCCAGGGGCATCGATGACAAAGCTCGGGATGGCGTATCCACTGGTATGCCCTCGCATACCTTTGATGATGTCCAGCCCGGTACTCACCGGAGTCCGAAAATGGGATGATCCGGGAATGGGGTCGCATTGGTACAGATAATAGGGTTTGACCCTGTTTCGCAGCAGACCGTGCATGAGTTGTGTCATGGTCTGCACACGGTCGTTGATCCCTTTGAGCAGCACGGTCTGGCTGCCCAGGGGGATGCCGGCATCTGCCAGGCGCTCGCAGGCGGCTTTGCATTCCGGCGTCAATTCGTCCGGATGCGTAAAGTGCAGACTCATGAACAGGGGATGCCCTTTTCGCAGAACCCGGACCAGGCCCGGAGTAACGCGCTGGGGCAGGACAGCGGGAATTTTGGTCCCGATACGCACGATTTCCACATGAGAAATTTTCCTGAGTTCACCCAGCAGCCAGCCGATTTTTTCATCGGACATGGTCAGCGGATCGCCGCCTGATATCAGAACATCCCGGACAGCCGGGGTAGAGCGGATATACTCGAGTCCCTGTTCCCACCGGGAACGACTCCCCACCGACGCGGTCCGACCGACCATGCGCGAGCGGGTGCAGTAGCGGCAATACGAGGAACAAAAATCAGTGACCAGAAAGAGAACCCGGTCCGGATACCGGTGCACAATTCCCGGTACCGGCGAATGTCTCTCCTCTCCCAGAGGATCGACCGCTTCATGAGCGGATACCAGCTGTTCCCAGAAGGAGGGAACAACGCATCTGCGAAGTACCGAGTTCGCGTGACCGGCAATGACATGTACATAGTAGGGGGTAATGGCCAGAGGCAGATTGCCGGGTCCGGTACATATCCGCATCTCTTCCGTAGAGAGTCCGAGCATCGTATCGAGCATTGCGGCATCCGTAATCCGATTCCGGATCTGCCAATGCCAGTTATCCCACTGCTTCCGGGTTGTACCCGGAAAATACGCGCTCAGAAAACTCTCCACATCAGGAATACGGGATTGTTTCTTCTCCATGACCACGTGGGGGTCGGGAGGTTCCTCGGTCAGTTCATCAATCATGTTTTCGAGCATCGTTTGCTCCTTTCCGATTCGGACATGGAATGCATGTCCTTTGAGTGTTCATGATACAGCAGGTGGTGTGTAAGGTTGAAGATTCATGCTCGCATCCGTTGTAAGAACCCGAAAGTTTTCCACCTGTATCTGCTCCCTGCCATCCCGGACCATGACAATGCCGGTAGCGGTGATCCGGGACATACACAGGCCGGAGAGTTCGGGATGTGCGGTCAGATTGACAACCTCCAGTTCCCGTTCATTGTTGCAGGCAATGACAACCCCTGTGACCCGGTATTGGTTGTCC
>CAYWJL010000100.1:6506-6968 GCA_964458145.1 uncultured Desulfovibrionales bacterium
AGTGCCGGCACCGGTCCTCGCGCACCTTGCGCACTTCATCCAGGTCGATGGTCGCCACGGCATAGCCTTCAATCGGCTCGTCGAGCACGGCGTACACTTCGGCGGACGGCCCCACCAACAGGCTGTCGCGGTAGATGCCCCCCCCCGTGACCCGGTCTTTGTTGTCCCAGGACTCGGGTACAATACATCCGGTCACGGTTTCACGACCAGGGCTATTTTCAGGCAACTGACCACGGGGCATTCGGGTGCTCTCCTTACGGATACGAGCTCATGCCGCCCGAAAGCATCCTCCGTGCCAAAAATTATCTAATTGATTTTATTGAATTTATATGAAAACCAACCACAAATGAGAATCTAATGTTCTCATTCGCCATAAAAAAACGCGTTTTTCGTGGCAAAACCAGGAAAAACGCGTGATAAACAACATCTATCTATCTGTAATATATTACTATAAAATCAATT
>CAYWJL010000101.1:0-6933 GCA_964458145.1 uncultured Desulfovibrionales bacterium
GGGCGAGATGGCGCTGCTGCACATGGGCCAGCTCGTGGGCAATGACCCCCACCAGCTCGGCCTCGCTGTCAAGATTGAGGATAAGCCCGCTGAACACGAACACGTACCCGGCGGCCGTGGCAAAGGCGTTCATGGAGTCGTGGCGCACCACGTTCACGGTGATGGGGAAGGCGATGGGCGGCATGACATCGACCACGGAGCTGGTCAGCTCCCGCACATAATCGACGATTTCCGGATCCTCGATAAGGGGAAATCTGGCCCGGAACATGACATTGAACTTGCGGCCCACCTCGGCCTCATCGGAGATGGAGAACTCGCCGAACAACGCAGACTGTGCGGGCACGGCGGAACCCAAAACCAGGACAAGACAGAGCAGCAGACAAAGCAATGGTGTTGCCGGGCCATGCGCGCACACCACCCCTTTCCCGCTCAGCCGGGTCGGCACGACCGGAACTCTCGGTCTCCAGGAAACAGGGTGTATGGATGTGGTCATGACTCTCCGGATACACACAATGGATAGCATCAAAGGGGATTCAGGACAACCGGACCCTGGCGTTTGAACGAGGTGGCCTCGAACCGTCTGACAACGGTACGTTGCCTGAGAACCGCCAGGCGCTGTTCGTCTTCGGGCAGGGGAATGCCCTGGGCACGTCGGTTTCTGAGGGAAAAATACTCCCTGAAAATCTCCTCCACCTCCCTGTACGAAGAGACGTCCAGCTGATCCAGATCGGAGGAGGAAATGCCCAACCCATCCGTAGGGGTTGCCGCAATGGCCGCCTGAAGAGGGGCCGGGTCGTCCAGCTCGGCGCAGAGCATTCTCGCCAGTTCGTACTCCGTGGTCTTGGGAATGAGCTGCAGGGGAGACACATCTCCCACATCGCCGTGCAAAGTCCAGAAACCGGTCAGGAGCTCGTCCAGCTGATCCGTGGACAAAACGCACGCTTTCAGGAGCTGGGCCGCGTGATAGAGAAACATCATACGCGAACGGGCCTTGAGATTGCCTTCGGCAATCCGGGTCGTGTTCTGAAAAATATTCTGGAAAAGGGAGGAGACGGCAGCGTAGAGAGGAGTCAGATCCTGAATCCGGGAGGCGGACGACTCCTGGGGGCCGTAGGCACGGCAGATGGCTTCGGCGCGGGATGCTTCTTCCGGCGTATTGCCCTGAATGACCAGGGAAAAAGGGGTGAAGGGAATGGAACGCGCATGCATGAGTGCCGCCAGAAATCCCGAATCGATGCCCCCGGAGACACCAAGAACAAAACGGGCAAGTCCGTGTTCCTTCAGATAGGTCCGAAGAAACAGGGCGAGGCGATCCAGAAGTTCCCCGGAGGGTTCGATCTCGAGCAGGGCGAGCCAGACGCCGAAATCGTCCTCCCGGGGAACGTCCATGCTTTCGGGTCGTATCATAATGCAACTCCTTGGTGTGATACGGTCTGGTGAGGCGGACAGCCCTCTCCCATGCATTACTTGTTCATGATATCCAGAAAATCGTCGTTGTTCTTGGTTCCGCGCATCTTGGCCAGAAGAAATTCCATGCTGTCCACGCAATTCATGGGCGAGAGAACCTTGCGCAGTATCCACACCCGGTTGAGGACATCCGGCGGCAGCAGGAGATTTTCCTTGCGGGTTCCGGACCGGTGGATATCGATGGCCGGATAGATCCGCTTGTCCGAGAGATGGCGATCGAGATAGATCTCCATGTTGCCGGTGCCCTTGAACTCCTCGAAGATGACCTCATCCATGCGCGAACCCGTATCGATGAGGGCCGTGGAGATAATGGTCAGACTGCCCCCCTCCTCGATGTTGCGGGCCGCACCGAAGAAACGCTTGGGCCGCTGCAGGGCGTTGGAGTCCAGACCGCCGGAAAGCACCCTGCCCGAAGACGGGCTGACCGCGTTGTACGCCCGGCCGAGGCGCGTGATGCTGTCGAGCAGGATGACCACATCCATCTTGCGTTCCACGAGTCGCTTGGCCTTTTCAAGAACCATCTCGGCCACCTGAACATGGCGCTGGGGCGGCTCGTCGAAGGTGGAACTCACCACCTCGGCATTGACCGTACGCTCCATGTCCGTGACTTCCTCGGGCCGTTCGTCGATGAGCAGAACGATGAGAAAGGCATCAGGGTGGTTGGCGTTGATGGAATTGGCAATGGACTGCATGAGCATGGTCTTACCGGTTCTGGGCGGGGCCACGATGATCCCGCGCTGGCCTTTACCGATGGGTGACAGAAGATCCACGATCCGTGTGGAATAGTTCTCCTGGCCGTTCTCCAGCTTGAACCGCTCGTCGGGATAGATGGGGGTCAGGTTGTCGAACAGCACCACCCGTTTGGATTTTTCGGGATTCTCGAACCCTATGCTCTTGACCCTGAGCAGGGCAAAATACCGCTCACCCTCCTTGGGAGGACGGATCTGCCCGACGACCACATCCCCGGTGCGCAGGCCGAACCTTCGGATCTGGGAAGGTGAGACATAGATATCATCGGGTCCGGGCATGTAGCTGTACATGGGCGAACGGAGAAAACCAAAACCGTCGGGCAGGATTTCCAGAACCCCCTCGCCGGAGATGGCCCGGTTCTGGGATGCGCATCCCTGCAGCAGGGCAAAGATGAGTTCCTGCTTGCGCATGCCGCTGGGGTTTTCAATCTTGTACTGACCGGCGAGCTCCATGAGCTCGGCCATGGTTTGGGTTTTCAATTCAGATAGGTTCATGAGAAAGGCTCCAAAAAGGAAGGATCACATACTGTAGACGTGATTGATGAATACCACCTGCGCGTCAAAAGAGCACAGCTGCACACGGAATTTTCGAGAGAAAATGGGCATGAAAACGTGTAGGGAGAAAATGGGCTGGATACAGATATGTCAAGTAACTGGGAACTGCTTTTCCAAACAACATATATATCCACCACGGGCAACGCAATGCGTCTGCCTCGCCCGTGGTGTTTTTAGCGTGGATTGTCGGTAGAGAATAGAAATGCGTGGATGCTTTGGCTTTCCCTGATAGATGAGAGAAAAAACGATGCGTGGTCAAAGAAGAGTGGAAGAGGTTCGCTCGATAATGGACCAGGTAGAGCTGGAAGAACTACTCGCTTTTGTCCTCGGCGGATTCTTCTTCTTTTTTTTGCAGAACGTCGGCAAAAAGTGCTTCGATATCCTTTTTGACGTCATTTTGATCTTTGTCAAGGGCAAAAGAAAGTTCCAGGGTGATCAGTCCCATGGCCTGCTCCAGGAGTCTCCTCTCTCCAAAGGAAAGATCCTTGTCCTTGCCGATGAGAATGAGCTCCTTCAGAACATAGGCAACGTCCTGAAGCTCGCTGCTCTTGAGCTTTTCCGAATACTCCCGATAACGCCTGTTCCAATTCTGGCCGGAGTATCCCGTGAAATCGGAACGATCATCAAGATAGGCCAGAATGCCGTTGGCCTCGTCGGCAGTGTACACTGCACGCAGCCCGACATTGGCAGCGTTGCTCACGGGAACCATCAGGGTAACGTTATTGCTGAGAATGCGAACGATATAGAGCTCGGTGGAGGCTCCACCGATTTCCTGCGTTTCTATGCGTTCAACCTTTCCCACTCCCTGCGCGGGATACACTACGAGTTCGTCGATAGAAAACACGACATCTCCTCCGGGTCAATAGGATATTGTTCCTCATTGTGGCGTCAACGAGGTGTAGACGGTGAATTTCAGATTGCGCCAGGCACCGTGGACGATCGGGTCATGCGATGACGACGATCGATGCAATGGGTCGTGTCGAGGCACATGGGACTGAGCCTGCGCGTCACTACTTCCGTTTTTCGACGTGGTCCGGCATATTACTCCATGCGCGAAAGACCTCACGTCATGCCCCTGAGAGGGGGGACCATCACCGAAGTGAATGTTTCTGATACCCCAAAAATGAAAAAGAGTCCATGCTCGAAAAGGCGATTTGTCCCCTTATCGGGAATGCATCTCAAGCATGGCCCGATCGATACCGTCCCGACAATAGACATCGATTCCCTCGAGTGCCAGACCCAGGGCCTGATCCACGGTCGGGATTTCGGGCGGCGCGAACCGTCCCAGAACGTAGGTAACCACATCGATTCCCGGCTCGGGACGATCGATGCCCATACGAAGACGGTGAAAATCCCGTGTGGCCAGGACCGCTGCCAGGGAACGCAGACCGTTGTGACCGGCCAATCCCCCCCCCTGCTTGAACCGTACCCGGCCCAGCGGGAGATCGAGTTCGTCATGAACCACCAGAATATGGTCAGGATCGACTTCACGATTCCTGAGCACCTTCTGGACGGCCCGCCCGCTTCTGTTCATGAACGTCAGGGGCTTGAGAAGCAGCCAAGGCTCCCCATGGTCCGGCCTCCATTCCCAGAGAACGAATTCTCTTTCGGTTTTTGAAGACAGCCGGACACAACCCGGTTCGCGATCCACGAGTCGATCCACGACCATGAACCCGAAATTGTGGCGGGTCCGCTCGTACTGGCGGCCGGGATTGCCAAGACCTACGATGAGACCGGCATGAGGCATGATGTTCTCACATACTGGAGGGGTGGGGAGGTAGAAAAGACAAGAGGCCTCTGACGCGAGGCCCCTTGAAGATGGAAATGAAAGTGGAAGATACTGCGAGTGCCGGGCCTGTTATTCCTCTGTCGACTCTTCTTCCTCAGTGGCAGCGGCACGAGGTGCGATGACACCGACAACAGCGAAGTTATCGTCAAAAACAGCACTGACGCCCTCACCGAAATCCACATCGGCCACCAGGATACTCTGACCGAGACCGATATCGGTGACATCGATAACCAGGGCATCGGGAATGTCCTTGGGCAGACATTCAATCTCCACGGTTTCCCGGAAAATACCCAGCTTGCCGCCGCGAGTCACGCCGACTGCCTTGCCGGTGACACGAACGGGAATGGAGACGGCAACCTTCTGGTCCAGATCGACCCCGAAAAAATCCACATGATTGTAGATGGCCTTCAGGGGATGATGCTGGATCGCCTTGATCAGACAGGGCATCGTCTCGGTCTTGCCGTCGCCGGCAATCTCGAGTTCAAAGACCTTGGAATATCCCACGGCGGCAACAATCTTGGACAGGGCCACGAAATCGACCTGGACCGCGGTGTTGTTGCCTTTGGCATCGTAATAGACTCCGGGAACCATACCGGTCTCACGGAGACGACGGTTGGGACCCGTGCCTGTCTCTGTGCGTCCTTCAACTTCAAGCTTCAAAAACTCAGACATATCGTTTTCTCCTTCAAATACGCCCTAGCCCCGAAAAAGGACGCTTACAGACGATTCGGAATGAATATTGTGAATGGCCTTCCCCAGCAGGGAGCCCACGGAAATCACCTTGAACTTGCCGCTGGCCTGGGCCTCGGGCCGGAGCGGAATGGTATCGGTGACAATAATCTCGGAAAAGGGAGATTTCTCAAGTCGCTTGATGGCCGGCCCCGAAAGCACGGGATGCGTGGTGCATGCCACGACCTTCTTGACGCCGTTTTCAGTGAGGATCTTTCCTGCCTCCACCATGGTTCCGGCCGTATCGATCATGTCATCGAGGACAACGGCCACCTTGTCCTTCACATTACCGATGACCTGCATGGCCTGAGCCTTGTTGGGTTCGTCACGACGCTTGTCGATGATGGCGAGACCGGCACCGAGACGTTTGGCATACGCACGTGCCCGCTCGGTCCCTCCGGCATCCGGTGAAACGACCACAAGATCCTGTCCCAGCGTGTTGATATAGTCGAGCAGGACCTCGGCCGCGTAGAGATTGTCTACGGGAATATCGAAAAAACCCTGAATCTGGCCGGAATGCAGATCAATGGTCAGTACCCTGTCAACACCGCCTACGGACAGAAAATCAGCAACCACCTTGGCGCTGATGGGCACTCTCGGTCCCACTTTCCTGTCCTGCCGGGCGTACCCGAAATAGGGGACGACAGCGGTCACCCTGCCGGCGCTGGCCCGTTTCAGAGCATCGAGCATCAGACAGAGTTCCATGAGGTTGTCATTGACCGGCGCACAGATGGACTGAACGACAAAAACATCGTCACCGCGCACATTGTCCCCGATTTCAACCCGGCTCTCACCGTCACTGAATGTACCGACCAAAGTCGGTGTCAGCCGATCTCCGAGATGTTCACAGATGGCTTCGGCCAAACGCGGATTGGCATTTCCCGTGACGATCCGCAAATCACCATGTCGCGGCATAACTAAAATCCTCAAAAAAAATTGGCTGGGGCGGAAGGATTCGAACCTCCGAATGACGAGACCAAAACCCGTTGCCTTGCCAGCTTGGCGACGCCCCAGCATTTTATGGATAAAAGGGAACGGCTCGTTCGTGCAGATACGCACACGCCATTTCCCGATCCTGTTCCCGTTCGAAGAGAGCCACGAGACTCGCTCCGGAACCGCTCATCACGCACCCGCACGCCCTGAAAGCGAACATGGCCAGTTTGAGCCGGTACAACGACGGGTAAACAGGAAAAACCACACTCTCGAAATCATTGTAGAGAACAAGATGTCGTCGAGAGGATGGATTCCTAACGGCTCGGGTGTGCATTGTCAAGATTCGTGGGGATTTTTTTTCCCGACCGGCCGCAGACATCTTGTCCCAGGACCGGTAGGCCCACGGTGTGGACACGTGGACCTGCGGGCAGATGAGAAGAGGCCGATGGGCCGAAAGGTCCATTTCAACGTCCTCGAGTCTCTCTCCCCGTCCCCGGGCCCGGCAAGGCCGGTTGACCAGAAAAAATGGAACATCGGACCCGAGTTCCCGGGCCAGGTCAGCAAGCTCGTCACGGTCGAGCCCGTGCTCGCCGGCCGCATGATTGAGCCAGCCCAGCAACGCGGCCGCATCGGAACTGCCGCCTCCCAGGCCTGCGCCCATGGGAATGTTCTTTTCCAGATGAAGCGAAAGAGCGGGAACGAACCCCACAC
>CAYWJL010000102.1:0-6612 GCA_964458145.1 uncultured Desulfovibrionales bacterium
ATGCATGCAAGCAGGGAGGTATTATACGGGCCAGGTCCATTTCCGAGCTGCACTCCCTGCCGAAGATATGACCACATCTGTTATTACCAGGTCGGGTTTCTCGCGGCTGAACTGTTTCAGGGCTTCCAAACCGCTTGAAACGACACGCACCTTGTAGTTCTCGCGTTTCAGAAGTTCACTGAGCATCATACGGATCTGGGGATCGTCATCGATGACGAGTATATTTGTCATGCTTGTCTCTCCTTACTCTGCGAGCGTAGAAGGTGTTGCATCGCTCGGGTCAATTCCTGAGAGGTATAGGGCTTTTTCAGCACCATGACCAGGTCCTTGTCGACGATTTTTTCTGAATCCAGCGACGGCATATACCCGGAACACAGCAGAACAGGCACGTTGTCGGTCACGCTGAAGATGCGTTCTGCCAGTTCTTTTCCGTCCAGATTCTGCATGGAAAGATCGGTCACGACAATATCGTATCCCTCAGGGTTGTCCTTGAAATACTGCCATGCCTGTCGGCTGTCCGTGGTCGCCGTGACATCATAGCCGAGGATTTCCAACATTTCCCTGGCAACATATACCACGTCCTCCTCATCGTCCACTTCATCGGTCATTTCCGGAAAAAACAGAGAAAACAGCGATCCTTTACCGGGTTCACTGGCGACATGTATGATGCCTCCCATGCGGGTGACGATACTGTGGACGACCGGCAGACCCAGCCCTGTCCCCTCTCCGGGGTCCTTGGTGGTAAAAAAAGGATCGAAAATCCGCTCCCGAACGTCCCTGCTCATCCCTGTTCCGCTGTCCCCTACCTGGAGACAGACATAGCCTGGTATGTCGGGAGAGAGATGATACGTTGCATAATCCTCCGGGGTAGCCGACCTGACAATGACCCGGAGTTCCCCCCCGCCATCTTTCATGGCGTGCCCGGCATTGGTGCAGAGATTGATGACGATCTGGTGAAGCTGTCCGGAATCGGCACGAACAGGATGCACGTCTTCGGCAATTTCCCGGTGCAGGACAATGTTCCGGGGCAGGGAGACTTTGGCCAGGTTCAAAGCCTCGTCCACGATTACCGACAGCCGGACGGGAACAGCTGACTCGGGGTCATCCTTGTGAGCGCTGTACGTGAGAATCTGGTCGATCAATTCCTTGGCCCGTTTCACCCCGAGAAGAATCTGGTCGAGATAGGTATGCGAACGGGAATCCCTGGCCACGTCAAACCCGATCAGCTGGGTGAACCCGGAAATGGACGTGAGGATATTGTTGAAATCATGGGCAATACCTCCGGCCAGGGAACCCAGCGCCTCCATCTTGCGGGAAAGCTGCAGACGATTGTCGATTTCCACTTTCTCGGTGATATCGCGACGAATGCAAACGGTGTTGACAATGTTCCCTGCCTGATCCGGAACAGGGGCGATCATCACGTCCAAAATCACACGTTCCCCGTCTGCCCGCTTTCGCCGACACCGCTCATTCCAGGACGATCCCGAGGCCAGGGTCCGCGTTGCCTGTTCCGCCTGCCGAGGATCATCGAACAGATCCTCAACATTCGTCACCGGCCCGGCCTCCGTTCCCCGGATGGAGGATGCCCTGTTTGAGAACGCCGGGTTCGCATAAACAATGCCCCCTTCCGGGTCCATGAGCACGACATCCTCTTCCAGCTGCTCGATGGCTGTCGTCAGCATGACCCGTTGGGCTTCAGCGGTCTTTCGCTTGCGCTGTTCCTCTTCCAGCGCTGCGAGCATGGCATTGAGATTGTTTCCCAATGTGGCGAGTTCGTCCCTGCCTGTAACCGGAACCCTGGTGGAAACATCCTTGTCCAGGGTAATGGATCGAACCTGTCGAATGATGTCGTTCAATCGGCGCAGGATGGTTTTGTCGAGCAACAGGAGAACCACGCCCAGAAACACCAGGCTGGTGATGATCAGAAAAGCGGCCGCATGCAGAACCGCCTGATGACCCTGTCGGGATATGGACCGATCGAGATCGATCATCAATGCGGCCACAGGGGTATGGAAAATATCCCTCAAAAGCACGTATCCCTGAGCCAGATTTCTGGAAACGTTCCGTACCAGCGTCCCCTCCTCTTCGAGCAAAGCCGTGGCAGAGCCGGAAAGTTCGGCAGAACCTCCGCCACTGCCCAGGTCGACCAGTCGGATGGGGACTTCGAGTACCCGGCCAAGCCCCTGGACATGATAGGGATCGAAAAAGCGTCCCACGATGTATGTTCCCCTGGCGGGCAATTCTTCGGCGGAATCCAGAATGGGAACAGCTGCAAACATGAAGACCGCCCCCCTGTCATCCCGAAGAAATCCCCGGTGTTGGTCCGATCCGTCTTCGAGCCATGCATGAAAATCACGACTCTCAAAGGTTCGTGAAAAGACCTCCGGCAGCATGGTTTCTTGACGATCCTTCAGGTCATAGGTCTTGGAGAAGCGGATGGTTCCCGACGGCCCCAGGAAAACCATGGTGTCCATATCAAGGGTTTCCAGGGATTCGAAATTGAGGTTTCCCGTGATATAATCGATATTGCGATCGAGAACAAAGTCGTACGTCTCGTCCCAGCTTCCCCAGTCACCGGCGATTTTTCCCACCTCCTCGAGTTCCTTGAGCAGGCTGTTCCGAGTCCGATCCACAGCAGTTGTGAACAGGTTCTCCTCGATGGCCAGAAATCGTTTGTACGTAACCAACTGAAAAAAACTCAGGCACAAGGTGATCAGGACGGCGAATGTCAGGCTGATGATGACGAATGCCTTGGTTCGAACTTTCATGGAGACATGCTCCTGTTGAAGTCGTGCAAGAGAGCCTGATGCATCCGTCATCCGGATCGGAAGCCGCTCTCGAAGTCTGACGCGAAGACTCTCGAAGAGACAGTGCTGTCGTCATGAAACGTTTGTCTTCACGCCTTGCACAAATAACAAGGCATTCTTTGTCTTACAAGTTAAATCCCCCCCTTTTTTCCGGGATACCGCTCAACTTTTCCGGGATACCGCTCCACAGACGGTCACCCCAACGCCACATCCACTGCCACCACCCCGACCTGGTGCGACCCCGACATGACCACCGAGGAGACCGTCACGCAGGGATTGCCCGTGGCAACGGATTCATAGACATCGGAGACCACCAGACCCTTGGCCCGGGTAGCTGCGGTGAACCAGGGGCGATCCGACCAGTTCTTGCCGTATGCCCTGGCATCGAGGTCCGTCCCCTGCCCCGTCCCGAGGATGTTGGCTATGCACTGCACCCCCTGCATGTCCGTCAGATAGAGTAACTCCATGCAGGTATTGTCGGCAACGACCTTACGCAGGTAGTCCTCGCGCTGTTCACGGCTCCCGTCAGCGACAACGGGTGCCACGATGATCTCGTGCATGGCCTCCTGAAGCTTTCCCTTGCCGAGCAGACTGAACACGCCGAGGAGTTCGGACATTGCATCGGCCTGGCCGACCAGCTGCTTCATCTCATCCGCGGCCATCTCCATGTCCTGAGCAGTTTTCGTGGATACGTCGTCCACACGAAGCATGGTCCTGGTTATTTCCTCGCTGGCTGCGGCCTGCTGGGTAATGGCCGCTGCAATGGACTCCACCTGCAGGTGACTGCTGGAAGAAAGTTCGGCCAGATCCTCGAGGACCCGGTTGGAGTCTTCAGCCAGCTGTCTGGCATCGGCCACCAGGGTGGCGGTCCGGCCGGTACCGGCGACTGTTTCCGACACACCTTCCTGAATACCGGATATCTTGTCGTTGACCTCCCGGGTTGCAGCCATGGTCTTTTCGGCCAGTTTACGGACCTCATCGGCGACAACCGCGAATCCCCGCCCGCTCTCACCGGCCCGGGCGGCCTCGATGGCCGCATTGAGGGCGAGGAGATTGGTCTGATCCGCAATGTCGGAAATCAGGTTGATGACCTCCCCGATCTCCTCGGTTCTCTGTCCCAATCTGGAAAGGATCGCCTCGAGTCTCCCGGTCTCCACGGAAACCTCGTCGATCCTGTCCCGGGTCCGTCCGACCAGAGCGGCCCCATCTCCCGACTCCTGCTTTGCCTGACTGGCGGCATGGGAGGCCTGACCCGCGTTCTCGCTCATCTGGGCAATGGAGGCGTTGATCTCCTCCATGGCAGTGGCCGCGTCCTGGACCATGGTCCGCTGATCCACAGCCCCCTGCCCGGCACCATTGATGATCCCATCCAGCCTGTCGATGACCGATCGCGTCGAACTGACCCCTTTCTCCAGGGTATCAGACGCATTCATCATGACCCGCCTGCCTGTTTCCCGGGCATCACGAACCATGCACTCGCCCTGTTCGCCCTGCATGGCGAGTTCCTTTTCAAGATTGCGGCATCCGGTGTTCCTTTCAGCCAACTCCTTTTCAAGCCGTTCAAGCATGGCAGCCCGTTCGACAATTTTCTCCCGGAGTCCGTCCAGGTTTCCTTTCCCGGTGTCTCCGGCACTGTCTTTTTTCAGCGAATCCATCAAGGAGCCGACCTTTCTGCGATAACCAAGATGCAGGAAGGTCATGGAAACAGCCCAAACACCCAAACCTCCCATCACCACCCATCCCATCAAACTCATATGCATCTATCTCCTCCCGTCGTTGGTCTGCATATCATCCGAACAAAGCGATATTACATTTTTGTTTAACCCTGCATCCCCGATCTTTTGAACGATACCATCTCGAATAAAAATTACCTTTAAAACAAGTGACTTGAAAATTTATCGTGCAACCCTATTCGTCTTGGCCCGGCGTTTGCTTTTTTCAAATTTGTCAGCGTGATTATATATGGCAACTTTCAAGGATCAACAGGTCAGGCACCCATGAAAAACACGACAACTCACTGCAATAACAAGATCTCTCCCTTTCTGGCCCGGAGTGCGTTCACGGCTCTTCTCCATGCATCCCCCTGCCCCATCGTGCTTCAGGATGATCAGGGATGCATACTCAAGGCCAACAGGGCTTTTTGCGAGCAGTTCGGCTTTGATCCCGAGACCATCGAGGGCCGCAACCTGAACAGCCTGGTCCTTCCGGATTCCCGGGTCCATGAGGGTGAGCATGTGGACAGAACCATTGCCGACGGCACCCCGCTGTATCAGGAAACCATCCGCCAGACGGCCGACGGCAGCCCCCTTCAGGTCCATCTGACGGCCATCCCCATTTTGCATGACGGAAAACTCATCGCCCGCATGGCCGTGTACTGGGACATCACCCCCCTGCGCACGGCCGAACAGAAGTACAGGGACATTTTTACCAATTCTGTGGAAGGGATCTTTCAGACCACGCCCGAAGGCAGATATCTGGAAGCCAATCCCGCACTTGCTCGCATCTACGGATACGAAACCCCCGAGGAAATGGTCGATGATCTGCAGGACATCGGCAGACAACTCTATGTCGATCCCGAACGACGCGATGCGTTTCTTGAGTGCATGCAAACCACGGGCAGGGTATCCCATTTCGAATCCCGGATACGACGCAAGGACGGAACCATCATCTGGATCGCCGAACATGCCCGGTCGGTCTATGATATGAAGGGAGAAGTGAAGTATTTCGAAGGAACGGTAGTGGACATCACCCAGCGCAAACGGGCCGAAGCCCTGCTCAAGGCGAGCGAAGAGGAGTACCGGACCATTTTCGAAACAACGGGCACGGCATCGGTGATCATCGAGCACGACAACTTCATCAGCCGGGCCAATTCGGAATTTTTCAGATTGACCGGATACGGTCCCAGGGAGATAGCTCATGGCCTGCAATTCGAGGATATCGTGGCCCCGGCGGACAGAGAGCATATCCTGCATGCAGGTACCAACGGGCCGGATTATTGTCTGACCCAGACCGGACCGCACGAATTGCGTATCAGGACCAATGCGGGAGGCATCAGGGATGTGGTGGTTACCGAAGCCGTCCTGAACGGATCGGAACGTAAAGTGGTCTCGCTGCTGGACATCAGCGAACGCAAAAAGGCCGAGCTCATGCTCCGTCACCAGGCCTTTCACGATCCGTTGACCAATCTTCCCAACAGATTCCTGCTCATGGATCGCCTCGAACACGCCATCAGACGATCCAAGCGGGGCAACAACCATTTTGCTGTCCTTTTTCTGGACATGGATCGGTTCAAACTGATCAACGACAGTCTCGGTCACGTTGCCGGGGACAGACTGCTGGAACACATGGCAGCCAAAGTCAGATCCTGCCTGCGCGAAGACGACACCCTGGCCAGGTTCGGTGGGGATGAATTCGTCGTTCTGGCCGAAGATCTTCGCGATCCTCCCCAGCCTGTGCGCATTGCCCAGCGCATCCTCGAGAGTCTTCAGGAGCCCGTGGAGGTGAACGGGAACACCATCTATATCAGCACGAGTATCGGGATCGTCCTGGGATCATCGCACTATAGCCGGGCCGAGCAGGTCATTCGGGACGCGGACACGGCCATGTACAGGGCCAAGGCCATGGGCAAGGGGTGTTACGCCATTTTCGACGAAGCCATGCACACCAACGCTGTCAAACGTCTGGATATTGAAAACGAGCTGCGCAAGGGCATCGAGCAGAGGGAATTCACCCTTCATTATCAGCCCATCATCAATATCACCGATGTTGTATCTGGACCTTTGGGATTGATTTGTTGATGCTCGGT
>CAYWJL010000102.1:6622-6899 GCA_964458145.1 uncultured Desulfovibrionales bacterium
AATCATCCTGAAAAGGGACTCGTCAGTCCGGCCGAGTTCATCCCCATTGCCGAGGAAACGGGCCTCATCGTTCCCCTTGGAGACTTCGTGCTTGAAGAATCATGCCGACAGATGAAGAACTGGATGCAGCATTTTCCCTTTCGCGGAGAAATGCTCATCCATGTGAATGTTTCAGGTATCCAACTGAAGCAGCCCGGCTTTCTGGATCGGGTCCGTACCTGTCTGCACGACACCGGGCTGCCACCCCACTGCCTGAAGCTCGAGATCACCGAGAGCA
>CAYWJL010000103.1:0-779 GCA_964458145.1 uncultured Desulfovibrionales bacterium
AGAAAACATGGAAAATATACTTATAGCCTTTCAGAATGTCTGGAAAATTTATCAAATGGGAGAAGTCCAGGTCAATGCCCTCAGAGATGTGAACGTGGAGTTCAAAAAAGGAGAGTTCGTTGCAATAATCGGACCCTCCGGAAGTGGAAAGTCCACAATGATGAACCTTGTTGGCTGCCTGGACACCCCTACAAAAGGTAAGATTTTCCTGAAAGGCCGGAATATAGCTCGCCTTGAAGAATCGGATCTTGCAGCCCTGAGAGGCAGAACAATTGGGTTTGTTTTCCAGCAGTACAACTTGATTCCTGCCATGACAGCTCTTGAAAATGTGCTTTTGCCCCTGGAAATCCAGGAAATTGATGACAGGGTGGCAGAAAAACGAGCAAAGAAAATGCTTGCGCTTTTAGGGCTTTCGGATAAAATTCAACATAAGCCCTCTCAACTTTCAGGTGGCCAGCAACAAAGAGTCTCGATTGCAAGAGCTCTGGCCTGTAACCCTGAAATCATTCTTGCAGATGAGCCAACAGGAGCTCTGGACAGTGTTACCGGAAAAGAATTACTGGGAATTTTATACAGGCTCTGGAAAGAAGAAGGCAAAACAATTGTTATGGTTACTCATGACCTGCACCTTGCGAAATATGCAAGCAGGCACATCGAACTGAAGGATGGTAAAATCATCAGGGATGAAATGAATGAAGAAAAAATTGACCCGGAAACTCAACAAAGGATGCTGGAGACCGAGACCACCAAATCCTATTCCGGCCTCGCCGGTGAGCCCG
>CAYWJL010000103.1:789-1745 GCA_964458145.1 uncultured Desulfovibrionales bacterium
TTAGAATAGATCCTACTTATATTCAATCTAAGTTTGTATTGCAGACTAAACTAAAGGCTAAGACTAAATTACAACTACTAAGACTAATTAAAAACATCAGGTTTAGCTATGATTGTTTCAGATTAAATTCAGATCATTTTAGATTATTTGGATTATTTCAGATTATTTTAGATTATTTGAATTATTTCAGATCATTTGGATTATTTGAATTATTTCAGATCATTTGAATTATTTCAGATTATTTGGATTATTTCAGTATTCAAATCATACCAAACTCTATTCGGACCATGTGCGCCCGATAAAACCTTTTTGGACATTTTTAAATTTATGAAAAAAGTAAAAAATGAGGAATTGAGATGGGTTTTAAACTTACAGGTTTTATTTGCTTGCTCTTGCTTTTTTTCTTTTGCGTTCCCCCTGCCCTGGCGGAAGATACTTCAGAAGATGAGAGCACCTCCAATATTAGTTCGGGACTTGATGAAGGCTTAACTCTGGATCTGCTTAACCAGGACCCTGACCCGGTAGAACCCGGAGATGTCCTTGAAAAGGTTTTTATCTTGAATGGGTGCGTGGAAACTGTTCAATCGTGAATGGTTGGATATTTTTTTGCAATACCCCCGTCATTCTTGCTCGATCGTGTGGAGGAACCCCCGTCTGACAAGAATTTGTTGACGGAAGCCGTGAAAAAAGACTACTTTACGGCACATTGTTGTTGAATACTCATATGACTGTATTGTCATATGATTTCCGTATGTTAGATATGCTTCGGCCGAAGATTGTCACGACCCGTCAGGAGGAAAAAAGATGGCAAAGACTCAGGAAAAGGTTTCCGAGAATGTAGAGACTCGGGAAAAGACTTCCGAGGTGCAAGAAAAAGCAACTAAAAAAGGTCCGTCAAAAAAGAGTATAGAAAAAATCAGGGATCAATTGGTCCTCGATGGACACGATATCGGGAC
>CAYWJL010000103.1:1770-6869 GCA_964458145.1 uncultured Desulfovibrionales bacterium
AACTACAATACCGCCATCATCAGCACCATCGAGAATATCCGGGCGCCCCAGTTCCGGGCCATTTCCTCCAAGGCGTTTCATGTGGTTCTCGATTCCACCAAGGTCAATGCGGCCGCGGTCAGAGCCATTGTGGACAAGGAATACGACAATATCGACTGGACGGATCAGGAGATCAACAAAGATCCTGATTTTCTGCAGAATTTTGTCCGCAAGGTGGCCAAGAAACTCAAGACGAAATCCGACGGCGAGGTCGGGACCACCCGGCTTCGTACGTTCGTGAACAACGTGGTCGAAGGGTTTGCCACTTCGCCCGAGGGGATCGATCAGTTGCGCAAGCGGTCCGTTCTGGTTCAGGTTGCCATTTTGTCGGTGGATCTTCCCCGGGAAGTCGATGATGCGGTTCGTTCGGCATATCGAGGCATCTGCAAGGAGGCGGGGCTCGAGAGCGTACCCGTTGCCGTCCGCTCCTCTGCTGCCGGTGAAGACAGCCGGAACAAGGCCTTTGCCGGACTGCAGGACACCTATCTGAACATTGTCGGCGATGCGCATGTGGCCGAGGCGTACCATTGGGACTGCGCCTCCGCCTACAATCTGCGCAGTATGACCTATCGCCGCGAGTCCATCCTGGACGCCGTGGCCAAGGCCGAAGAGACCGGGGACGAATCCATTGCGGTTCAGGCCAAGCTGGAATGGTCCATCGAGAATACTTCCCTGTCCGTATGCATCATGCGGATGATCAATCCGGTCATCTCGGGAACGGCCTTCAGCGCGGACACCTCCACCGGATGCAGGGGAACCGATCGCAAGGATCTGGTTTCCATCGACGCCAGCTACGGTCTGGGCGAGGCCGTTGTCAGCGGGATGGTCACTCCGGACAAGTTTTATGTCTTTCAGCGTGAAGACGGGCAGGAAGTGGTCATCCGCTTCATGGGCTGCAAGGACAAGAAGATCGTCTATGATGACTCCGGTATCGGCACCAAGGTGGTCGAAGTACCCGAGGAAACCGCCTGCCGCTGGTCCCTTTCTCTTGCTCAGGCCGAGATGGTTGCCAAGGGTGTGCGAAGCATCAGCCTGGCCTATGAAGGCATGATCATGGATTCGGAGTTCTGCATCGACAAATGGGACCGTCTCTGGTTCGTACAGGCTCGTCCCGAAACCCGGTGGAATGCCGATCTCGAAAAACATCCTTCCAAAATTTTCATGCGCCGCATGGAAGTCAAGCCCGATGCTTTGAAGTCCGCTGAAGTCGTGCTTCAGGGCAACGGTGCCTCTCGTGGTGCCGGCCAGGGTACGGTTCGCTTCCTGCGTTCGGCCCTGGAACTCAACAAGGTCAACAAGGGCGATATCCTGGCAGCCGAGCGGACCGATCCGGACATGGTTCCGGGCATGCGTATCGCAGCAGGAATCATGGCCGATGCCGGTGGCGACACCAGTCATGCAGCCATCACCTCCCGAGAACTGGGCATCCCGGCGGTCATCGGTATCAAACGTCTGGAAATTCTGCGAACCCTGGACGGACAGGAAGTCACGGTCGATGGTTCGAGAGGATGCATCTATCGCGGACTGGTTCCCATGGAAGAGGTGGGCGGCATCATCGATGTGGCCGAACTTCCGGCAACCAAGACCAAGGTCGGGCTCATTCTGGCCGATGTGGGGCAGTCCCTGTTTCTGTCCCGGTTGCGCGAAGTACCGGATTTCGAGGTAGGGCTGCTGCGGGCCGAGTTCATGCTTGGTAACATCGGGGTTCATCCTCTGGCGCTTGAAGCCTACGACAACGGGAGGCTGGAATCGATCGTTGCCCAGAAGCTTTCGGAAATCGACACGGATCTGACCAAGGTACTCAAGGAACAGCTCGACGCAGGTGTCGTGTCCATCGACTTCAAACTCAGAAAATATGTGGGTATCATCACCGGTCTGGCTCAGGAGATGGAAGAACTGTCCAATTCTTCAGGGCTCAAGGGCACTGACGAGGTGCTGGCCATCCACCGTCAGATTCGGGAACTGGACAAGAAGATGGACGATCATCTTGAAATGGCCACCCAGCGACTGGATATCCTCAAGACGTCCAAGGATCTGCGCGAACACGTCAAGGCGATCATGGGTTTTCTCGATCCCAAGGATCTCGGGTTTGTCGATCCGGATGAGGATCGGCGGTCACGAGAGGTCAACGAGCGCATTACAACTATCGTAGAACGGATCAAGGGCGATCCTTATGTGGTCGACCTGCTGACCAGAATCAAGGCCCTGCGCGAAGATGTGGCCCGGAAAGTCGGTTTGCAGCGAGAAATGAACATGCTCGAGACCCTGGCGGACAGGATCAGGCAGATTCTCGTTTCCAAAGGGTACAGGACAGGGAAGGAACTCTATGTCCAGACTCTTGCTCAGGGATTGGGGCTTTTTGCCATGGCTTTTTACGGCAAAAGCATCATCTACAGAACGACCGATTACAAGACCAACGAATATCGCAACCTTTTGGGAGGCATTCTCTTCGAGTTCCAGGAAGACAATCCCATGCTCGGTTTCCGCGGCGTATCGAGGAATATTCATGACTGGGAGCTCGAGGCCTTCAAGCTGGCCAGGGGTGCCTTTGGCGGCCATAATCTGAACATCATGCTGCCCTTCGTCCGAACCATCGAGGAAGCCAGAAGCCTGAAGAACTACCTGGCTCAGGTGCACAATCTGCGTTCGGGCGAGGACGATCTCAAGGTCATCCAGATGTCTGAGATCCCCAGTAATGCCATCCTGGCCAAGGAATTCATCAAGGAGTTCGACGGATTCTCCATCGGTTCCAACGACATGACCCAGCTGGTGCTCGGTACGGACCGCGACAACTCCATGCTCCAGCACATTTACGACGAAGAAGATCCTGCGGTTGTCTGGGCGATCCTGACGACCATCTTCACCGGTCAGAAGTTCGGCAAAAAGGTGGGATTTTGCGGACAGGGTGTTTCCAACAGCTTGATCATCAGAGGGCTTGTATGCGTGGCCGGTATCGTCTCCGCTTCCGTTGTTCCGGATACCTACGCACAGACCAAGTACGACGTGGCAGAAATCGAGAAAGAGAATATTTCAGTCGCCGGTCTTGGTGAATGGCTCAAGAATCAGCATCTCGAAAGGGTCCGCGGATTGCTCGAAAAGGAAGGCTACGCCCATATTCTCAAGAAGTATCTCACTCCGGAAGATCTGACCGAATGGTACGATGGCGAGAACGGTCGTCTCATGAATCAGCTTCGGGACAATCTCGGTTCCGCGCAGGAAGACTTCTACCGCCAGGAGCTCGACAGCTTCAGGGCCGTATTCCACAAGCCGGTCATCTACGCAGCCTGGGACTGGAACCAGACAGTGGAGGATGCCTTGCATCAGGGTGGGTTTACTACCTTCGAGGAACAGCAGAAGGCCATGGAAGAGCAGCGCAAGCAGGTTTGGTAGGAAGCAAGATCTATATGATGTAGGATAAAGGATTCACAAAAAAAGACGGTCTCTGTAGGGGCCGTCTTTTTTTGTTTGGTTACTCCCAAACAGCAGGATAATCCGGCTGGGCATCTGGCTGGATCGCGGCAAAAAAGTCGCAGTCAGATTCCTGAAGTTCATTGATCACCGGGTATTGGTCAGCGTCAATTACCAGGATCGGCGTTTGCGTCGTGTAAATCGGCCAATCCGGCAGGGACGCGGCATTGGGATTGCCGGTGCGTGCGAAATTGGTCCAATACCCCATCATGGTTTCAGAAAGAGGCTTGTCTTCTGGGCCATATCCTTTTTCCGGGAACAGGTTGCCGAAAACATAGGCCAGTTCCGCCGAATGGTAGCACCCGAATAGCGCACCTTGTTCAGTCGGGGGGGTAAATCTACACACGTAGCGGTACACGTTCAAGTTTTGGGCTTCCACTGCCTTGGCAATATATCTGGCCGGCTGGGTGAAGCCGGCCGTGGTTGAGGTGACAGCGTCCTGGATGGCAGCTTGTTCCGCAGTATCAGCAGGATAGATGGTCAGTACATCCTGGGTCTGGTTGTGGAATAAGCTTTGAGCATGGTCTTCATAGTCCTGTACCGAGTTGATAGGCGGATTGAACCCCCATCCATCCTGGGCCATGGTCCCGATCATAAGGTCTATGGTCCCGGAGTTTTCAAGATTTTTTTTCCAGGAATCAGTCAGGATCACCCCATCCATAACCGGGCCATAGTAGATGCCCAGATTAAAGGCTGTAGTATAGACTTCGCTGGCGTTCTTGGTTCGCATTTCAGCCAGAGTCTGGCATCCGAGGGCTCCTTGAAAAGCCGCTCCCACCCAGGCTGCCTCCTCCCACGAGCCGGTCAGGCCTCCCAATGCATAATAATCTCCAAGGCTTGATCCGCTTTGGCAAATAACCTTGTGAAATAGCCCGCGCGCAGCTTCAGACCCCATGAGATGGCTGACAGACGAACCACCGGCCGATTCACCGAAGATCGTCACATTGTCCGGGTCCCCTCCGAAATTTTCAATATTGTCCCGCACCCATTCCAGGGCGGCAATCATGTCCATGAGCCCGTAGTTGCCAGTATGGCCTTGTTCTTCGTACAGCAATTCATTTACCAGGAATCCGAACACATTGAGACGATAATTGATGGTAATCACCACCACCCCGGATGAGGCGAGGTTTACGCCCACATATTCGGGCTGGGAGCCTGTGCCATATGTATACTCACCCCCGCAAATCCAGAACATGACCGGAAGCCCGGCATTTTTATCCGTGTCCGGGGTCCAGACGTTCAGGTACAGGCAGGCCTCGCTGATTTCCACGCCTTGGCCCATATCCAATTCCGTTGGTTGAATGGGGGCGTTGCCGTATCTGGTGCAATCGAGCACGCCTTCCCATGCAGCTTCCTGCACAGGCGGTTTCCAGCGTAATTCATCCACAGGCGGGGCAGCGTATGGAATGCCCAGAAACGCATATGTTGCGTTTTCTTCATATCCTTTGATCTTGCCGGAGCGGGTGGTGATGATGAGGTTGTCGCTGTTAGACTCAGATAATTCGCAGGCAGCCATGAACATGCAGCAGATAATGACCAGGCAAGGCACGTGATATTTGTAAAAGCTCATATGAACAGTTCCTTGAGATGGG
>CAYWJL010000104.1:0-6867 GCA_964458145.1 uncultured Desulfovibrionales bacterium
GAGGGATGATCGACACCAATGGAGGCGGGTTGCTGCATTTTGAATTCAACCAGCAGTTCAACCGGGTGCCCCTGGTTTTCAGCTCGGTGATCACGGAAAACGATGCGTCTCCGGCAGTGGGTCGCCTGGGCGGCATCACCCAAACCGGTTTCGAGTATCTGCTCATGGAAGAAGAGGCGGGCGATCAGGTGCATGGCAGTGAGATGGTTGCCTATATCGCCTGGGAGGAATTTTCCGGAACCGTGGACGGTACAACTTTTAGCGTTGTCAGACATCCGCAGACGGTGACACATACTTTTCAGACCATCTCCTTTGGCCAGACCTTCTCCGTATCTCCGGTCTTTCTGGCTGATATGCAAAGTTTCAACGGTGACAATACGGCCAACCTCAGATTCCGTAACAAGACAATCTCGGGTGTGGCCATCAAGGTCGAAGAGGAGCAATCCCTGGATACGGAAGTGGAACATGTGGGTGAACAGGTCGGATACATGGTTTTTCCTCGCTATCTGGTAAGTGATGATGTGGACAACGATGGGCTGGGAAACGACGAGGAAGAATCCATGTATGGGACCAATGCCACCAGAGCCGATACCGATGGTGACGGCATCATCGATGGTGAAGAGCTGGCATACTGGGGCGAAGCCTGGAATACGGACCCGGATGGTGACGGAATGTACAATCTTGTGGATCCCGATTCGGACAATGATGGAAGCCTGGACGGGTATGAAAAACTGCATGGATACGATCCCCTCGATCCCGATTCCTTTCCGCCCGACCAGGGATCCATAGCTTTTGAATGCGGTGAGATATCCATTGGCAGTGCCTGGCAACGGGTCGCTTTTCAAAAGGCGTTCAGAGATCCCGTGGTGGTGGCCGGACCCATGGGCCTTGCCGATACGCAACCGGCAACCGTGTCCATCCGCAATGTGAATGCCACGGGATTCGATATAAGGATCAGTGAGTGGCATTGTCAGGATGATGTTCATGCCGTGGAATCCCTTACCTATATGGCCATGGAACACGGGGAATATGTTCTGGATGACGGCACGCGTGTCAGCGCAGGATATAGAGATGTTCAGGGTGGGGAACCTGTTTTGGTGAGTTTCAGCGAACCCTGTTCCGTGGAACCGGTGGTCGTGGCTTCCGTGACAACCCAGGGGGAGGCGGATCCTGTTGTGGGGAGAGTATCAGAGGTCACGCCGCAGGGATTTGTCTATATGCTTCAGGAAGAGGAAGGAGGCGATCAAATCCACGGTATCGAAACCATGGCGTACATCGCATGGGAACCCTACAGCGGAATCATGGGCGATGTGGCCGTTGACGTGGGGCGTACCACCATGACCATGGATCATGTTCTTCGCGATGTCACATTCGGGAGATCCTTTGTGGGGATACCGGGTGTCCTGGCCGATATGCAGACCATGCAGGGAGAGAATCCGTGCAACCTGCGATATGGGAACAAGGATGGCCGGGGAATGACGGTGATGGTCAAGGAAGAGCAGTCGTTTGACGATGAAATGGATCACGTGGCCGCAGAAGTGGTGGGTTTCATGGCCTGCTCCGATCATCCGGACGACGTGGATCTGGACAGGGACGGCATTGATAACGACCGGGAATCAGATGTTTTTGGAACCATGCCTGACGATGATGATTCCGATGATGACGGTTTGAAAGATGGTGAGGAAGCGCAATTCTGGGGTGATGGCTGGGATGACGATATCGACGGCGACGGAGCGGTCAACCTCCTCGATCCCGATGCGGACAATGATGGTGATTATGACGGGTATGAGCTCCTCATGGGCACTGATCCCGCTGACCCGTTGTCGGTTTCGCCCAGCAGTACCGAGGTCGTTTTCGAAGTGGGTGAGATCACGGTGGATGATACCTGGCAGCACATTGCATTTACGACCGGGTTCACCAATCCCGTGTTCGTGGCAGGACCCATGGGCACGAACAACGCGCTCCCTGCCACAGTCCGGATCAGAAATCTGAACGCCACCGGGTGTGATGTGCGCATCCAGCCATGGGACTATCAGAGTGCGGATCATGGTCAGGAAGTTTTGGGGTATCTGGTCATGGAGAGCGGGAAATACGCTCTTGCCGACGGAACACGGTTGTGCGCCGAGAATGTCGAGGTCCATGACGGCTCCGGTCAACCCTTTGCCTTTAATCAGGTTTTCAACGGGTTGCCGCGCGTGTTCGCTTCCGTGGTTTCCTGCAATGATCCCTCTGCGGTTGTCGGAAGGATCGAGGCCATCACGCTGAACGGATTTACCTGTTCGATCCAGGAACAGGAGTCCGGTGATCAGATACACGCCGCCGAGACCATTTCCTATATCGCCTGGGAAGACTTTTCCGGCATGGTCAATGGGTTCCGTTTCAGTATAGGACTGGCCGGGACATCCATCACCCACGATATGCAGGCCTGTTCGCTGGGAGATGGATTTTGCATGCCCCCGGTTGTGTTGGCTGACATGCAAGGCATTGTCGGCGGCAATCCGGCCAATGTGCGTCATGACAACACGACGTCCTCTTCGGTCGATTTGGCCGTTGTGGAAGAACAATCTCTGGATACGGAACTGGAACATTATGGCGAACAGGTTGCCTGTCTGGCATGCACGCATTCGTCTGTTCAGATCGATCTCGATGACGACGGATTGAGTAATTGCCAGGAAACGGATCTCTATGGCACTGATCCCGGCGATGCGGATTCGGATGACGATGGCATGAACGACGCCGAAGAGCTGTTGTATTGGGGGGATGCCTGGAATCAGGACGTGGACAATGATGGTTTGATCAACCTTCTGGACCCGGATGCGGACAATGACTGGGATCTCGACGGGTTGGAAGTCATGGACGGATATGATCCGGCCGATGCCGACTCCACCGAGCCGAGCGTCACGAACATGATCTTTGAAACAGGGATGATTTCGCTTGATTCGTCCTGGACGCATATCGATTTTACCCGGAACTACGCCTCTCCCGTCGTGGTGGTCGGACCGTTGGCGCACAGTGACTTTGAGCCTGCCACGATCCGGGTCTGCAATGTTTCTGCTTCCGGGTGCGATGTGTGTATCAGGGAGTGGGCGTACCAGGATGGAAGCCATGGTGAAGAATCCGTCGGATATATGGTCATGGAACAGGGGGAATATGTCCTGCATGACGGGAGCATTGTCCAGGCGGGCATGGTGGCGTTGTCCCAGACCGGTGACGGTACGGAAACCATGTTTCCCCTGCTGTGCAACGAACCGCCGGTTCTTTTGGCAACACTTGTCACGGACAATGATCAGGCTCCGTGCGTGATCAGGATGTCCGGGATCTCCAGTCAGGGATTCACCTGCACGCTTCAGGAGGAGGAAGCGGCAGATCAGATCCATGGAAGCGAGACCGTAGGGTATATTGCATGGGAACCTTCCAGTGGAGTGGTCAACCGGAAACGTTTTGAGGTGGTCGCCACGCCGGAGTTGGTAACGAGTAACGGGTACGATATGACCTTTGGTCAAAATTATATCCAGAGCCGGGTGTTTCTGGCCGCTATGCAGACCTTTAACGGAAACAATCCCTCCAATGTTCGTTGTGATCTGCTGACTGAAACCATGGCGGCCGTACATATCGATGAAGAAGAGTCGTTCGATAGCGAAGTTGTCCATTACGAGGAGGTCGTTGGATACGCGGTTTTTGCTGACCGATAATCACATCCTTTGCTGATGGTCGAAAAGGAATACGAGGTACATCGATTCTACGGGTGTACAACGCATCCTGTTGCAATCAGGCCCGGGCAAGATGCCCGGGCCTGATTGGTTTGAGGAGGTGTTTGTGCACCATTGCATCTGCGTTTCCTGCATGTGAAGTTATGGAATTTCACCCATAATTACGTTGCCTTTCTGTCTGGAATGTGCCAACAAAATTTGAAAAAAATGTGGTAATCATTCTTGCAAGGAGAAGGCAATGAAACGGATTTTTTGGCTTTTTTTGTTGACAGCGTGTGTGTTGTCCGCAGCCGTTGTATCGGCTGCCGATCTCAAGGTGTATGCCGGAGCAGGCTTGATCAAGCCCATGGAGGAGATGCGGCATCAGTTCCAGGACGAGTATAAGTGTGAAGTGGATGTGCATTATGGGAGTTCAGGGGAACTTTTCGGCCTGCTTTCCATGGGGCAGCCCAGTGACGTGTTCATTCCGGGTGCGGCCAAGTATACCATGGACGCCCTGAAAAACGGGTGGATCGTCAAGGAGAGCATTCACAAGCTGGTTCTGCACGTGCCCATGATCGCCGTGCCCGAGGGAAATCCCGCCCATGTCACCAGGCTCGAGGATCTGGCACGCCCCGGCGTCAAGGTGGCCCTGGGCGATCCCAAGGGACCCGCCATCGGCAGGGTGGCCAAGAAGCTGCTCACCAAGAACAAGCTTATGGACAAAGTGAAGCCCAACGTGACGGTTCTGGCTCCCACGGTGAATCAGCTGCTCATCTATGTCGCTCTGGAGCAGGTCGATGCGGCCATCATCTGGGGCGACCTGGTGACCTGGGCAGAAGGACAGGGCAAGGTCGAAGTCGTGCATATCGATCCCTCGAAGAACATCATCAAGACCATTCCCACCGCCTTGACCGTTCAGGGCAAGGACAAGAAGCTCGCCAAGGCATTCAACGCATGGATGAGTTCCCCCAAAGGCATGGCCGTCTGGAAGAAGTGGGGGTTTGAGCCTTGCGCCCCATAAGCCCTTTTCGGGCAGCTCTGGTTTTTCTTTCCTTTCTGATCACAGCGATCCTGGTTCTGGCCATAGGATCCTTTTTCCTCGTCCCTTCCTGGGCAGTGGTCTGGGAGAATCTGCAAAGTCCGGAGCTCCTCTTTTCCCTGAAACTCTCCCTGTGGACAGGAGCGCTTTCCACGGTGCTGGTCATGTTTTTTGCCCTGCCCGTGGGATACGCCCTGTCCCGGTTCGAGTTTTTCGGCAAGGGATTTGTCAAGACCATCGTAGATCTGCCCGTCGCCTTTCCGGAACTCGTTCTGGGGCTATGTCTGCTGCTGTGTTTCGGGCAGACCTTTCTGGGCAAGTGGCTCCAATCGATCGGATTCAATCCCGTGTTCACCAAGACCGGGATCGTGGTGGCCCAGTTTTTCACGGCCCTGCCCTATGCCACCAGGATCATGAAATCCACTTATGACTACATCAATCCCAGGCTCGAGTTCGTGTCCAGAAGTCTCGGGTACACCTTGTTCGAGACCTTTGTGAACGTGACCGTTCCCCTGGCCAAAAGCGGGATCATGGCTGCCACGGTCATCTCCTTCGCCCGGTGCATCGGCACGTTCGGCACAGTGCTCATCCTTGCCGGGGGCAGTGCCGGCAAGACCGACACCCTGCCCATCACCCTGTATCTGAACATCTCCTACGGGAACATGGGCATGGCGCTGACCTGCGGGATCATTCTGACGGTAGTCTCTTTTATAGCCATCTATTTTTTTGAAAAGGCGGAAGCAGGGTTATGAGTTTTCTTCATGTGGAGGACATTTCCATCCGGCTCGGTATCTTTCATCTGAACCGCGTTTCCATGGATCTCGAACAAGGTGAGTATGTGGCCGTGATCGGTCCTACCGGGGCGGGCAAGACCATTTTGCTCGAGTGCATCATCGGTTTCTACCGGCCTGACAAGGGAAGGATTTTTCTGGAAGGACGCGATATCACCGATGAGCGGCCGGAGAAACGGCGTATCGGCATCGTGTATCAGGATTATGCCCTGCTTCCCAATCTGACGGTGTTCGCCAACATCGCCTACGGGCTCAAGAAGTATATCCGGGACAAGGAGGTCATTCGCGAAAAAGTCGAGGCCATGGCCGAGAGCCTGCATATCTCCCATATTCTGACCAGGTATCCCGAGACGCTTTCCGGAGGGGAACAGCAACGGGCAGCATTGGCCAGATCCCTCATTGTCGAACCCAAACTGCTGCTCATGGACGAGCCCTTTTCCGCCCTGGATCCGCGTACGCGCAGGGAAATCCGCACCATGCTGCGGGAAATGATCGCCAGAACGGGAACGTCTGTGATCCATCTCACCCATGATCTGGACGATGCGTGGTCGTTGGCCGACAAGGTGGCTTTTTGCAGCGACGGGCGATTGCATCAGTTCGGCACCCTCGAGGAAGTTTTTAGGCGGCCTGCCACACCCCAGATAGCCGATTTTGTGGGCGCTACCCGATTTTCCGGCGTGGTGGTGGATACGGATGACGGGGGAAGTCTCGTTCGGGTCGATGCGACTGAGATTCACACTTCGGATAGAGCCGAGATCGGTGAGGAAGTCACCTTGGCCGTGCGCCCCGAGGCGGTTCGCCTCTATCGCAATAAACCGAGTTCGGACAATGGGGAGTCCACGTTGAGCTGCAGCCTGGAAAGCATGGAAAACGAGTGCAACATGCATTATCTGTTGCTTGCAAGCGGGAATCTTCGTATCCCCGTTTTGATGACCTGCAACGGCTTGACCCGGCTTGCACCCAGGCTGGGAGAAACTTTTTTTGTCCAGCTCGATACGTCGGCAGTGAGGCTTTGTCGGTCAGAGACTTCAGCTGAATGAGTCCGTGAAAGCGTTCCTGCCGTGTACGCGAAAAGAAACAAGAAGCCGGATACCATGTCGACAGCGAGGACACTGAACACGTCATCCCGGGCTTGATCCGGGATCTTGAAGGAATGTGGCCGATAGATTGGCGTCAGAGACAGTCCCCGTATCGTACAGGATCCCGGCCTACGCCGGGATGACGTCAAGAGACGAGTATTCAGTTTAAAAAAGTGACAACTTTTTTAAGGATTGAACAATGATTTTTGACGAAAGCTACCTGCCCCTTTTGCACGATCTGCCGTTTTTTTCCCTGTTCAGTGACG
>CAYWJL010000105.1:0-317 GCA_964458145.1 uncultured Desulfovibrionales bacterium
TGGGAGACGAGCATGGCCGCAGTGGTGGCCAAAGGAAGCATTAGTCGGGAGATTCCTGGTGAAGAGGTCTGGTTCATATCGGTCTATGGTCTGGATTTTAGAAATTTGTACCTATTCAGAAGTCGCCAAAAAGGACCGGGGCTGCTTTGATCGTCATCCCGGACTTGATCCGGGATCTTGCACGACGAGGCAGCTGCTTCTTCGACATACCATGCTCACAACCCTGGAGATCCCGGCCTGCGCCGGGATGACGTGCTTGGGAGATCCGTTTCAACCCGGCTGAATAGATACAGAAAATTTAGAGGTTTTAAGATGTT
>CAYWJL010000105.1:327-4419 GCA_964458145.1 uncultured Desulfovibrionales bacterium
GAAATGATTTAGAGATTTCAAAAATTTAAGAGATTTTAGAAATTTGAGAGATTATAGAAATTTGAGAGATTTTAGAGATTTTGTAATGTCAATGGGCTTATGTCTTTAATTTCTAAAATTCCAATAAATTCAACCAAATCACTCCTGCCCATACACATAGGGAAACAGAAGCATGGCCGCTCCGGCGAAGATGACGTCAAAGGCGCCGATGATGCCGAACCAGTCGGTCACCCCGTCCAGGGGATCACCGGCCAGCAGGACGCCTCCGACCTTGACGCCTCCAAGCAGCAGCGGAAGCAGCAGGGGAAAAAGGATGATGCTCAGCAGGGAATCCCGGGTATCGTTGCCCTGGGAAACAGCGCCCAGCAGTGATCCCAGAATGACCAGACCGGCATCCACGCCCACGATGAGACCGGCCAGGCCGAGCCCTGATGACACGGTTTCCTGGGCCAGGAACACGACAATGGCCGGGATGAAACAGAACTGGGCCATGACCAGCAGGCTCAGACCGCCAAAAAGTTTGCCCAGCCACACGGTCTGGATGGGCATGGGCGTCATGATCAGGGCCATGCGGGTTTCGTTCTCCTCTTCCAGCCGGTAGAGCATGGTGAAGATGAGGACCAGGGAAAAACAGGAGGATATCCAGAAGATGGCCGCGGCCGACTGGGGCGAAATCCGTTCCCCGGGCCCGCTGGACAGACTGAAGATAAATACCAGTAAAAGACCCAGCAGCACAGCCTGAAACAGCCCGTTGCCCCCGGAAAGTACCTGCCTCAGATCCTTGGCAGCGATGACCAGCGCCTTAGACAGCATCGCGGTCACCCTCCGTGAACGCCTGGGTGGTGCCCCAGAAATCCATTTTCTTCCCGGCCAGACGGAGAACATGATCGGTCCGGTCGAGATCCCGGGAAATATCGTGGCTGACCCACATGATGCCGGCACCGTTGTGCCGTGCCGCATCGATCTCGTGGAACAAGAGTTCGCAGGAGGCAGTGTCCAGACCCGTGGACGGTTCGTCCAGAAGAATGATTCTGGGAGCGAGCAGAAGAATCCGGGCCAGGGCCAGCCGCTGGGCCATACCGCGGGAAAATCCCCGGGTTCGCTCAAAGGCATAGGGCTTCAGATCGACCCGGGCGAGCAGCTCGAGAAGATCCTGTTCCGAACGACCCAGCCCGTACATACGGTTCCAGAATGCCAGATTCTGCACTGCGGTCATGGACGGGTACACAAAGGTGGCATGCCCCATATAGGCTATTTCATGGTCACCCACATGCAGGGAGACATGGCCTCCTGCCGGACGAACAAGGCCGGCCACGCATTTGAGCAGAGTCGACTTGCCCGCACCGTTGGCACCGGCCACGAGTACGGCCATGCCGGGCTCCAGGGCAAAGGAGACCTTTTTGAAAACCAGACGGGAGCCGTAAAAATGGTACAGATCCCGAACCTCGAGCAGCGAGCTGTTCACGCCCCCTCCCGACTCCCGGATGATGCAACCTGCGTGCTGTTCGCACCCCGCTGACGTCGCAGACAGAAAAAAGCCATGAGACTCATGAGGGTCCCACCGATCCACAGCCAGTTGACCAGGGGATTGATGCTGATCTTGACGCTGATGTTCTCGTCCTCGTCAAAACCGAGCAGGGTGGCATAGATTTCGTCCCCGAAAGACGGGATGATGGATACCTCGGCAAAGGACTGGTCAAAGTTGGCGTAGATCCGTTTCTGCGGAGTGAGAATCCCCAGAGGTTTGCCCTTTTTGGCCACCATGAGTCTGGCCTCGTACGCAGTCATGGCCGGATCGGGAATAACTTCGAAATCTTTGTACAGAATCTCGTATTCGCCCACCTGGAGGACGTTGCCCTTCTGAAGAATGCCTTCCTGGTTGATCTGATACGGCCCGGAAAAGGCGATACCCAGGGCGATGAGCGCCACCCCCACGTGGACCCCGTACGCACCCCATGCCCACGGCTGGCGGATCAGCGGCCGGTTGACCATGAACAAGGCAGCAATGGACACGAGCACGGCCACGGCGGAACTGCCTGCAAAAAGGGCCAGTGGCTTGATGAGACCGCATAGGTACAACCCGCCGCCTCCGAGGATCAGAGTGCCCAGGGTCAGGGAAAGCCCGAGCCGGCTCTTGAACCCGGATTTCCAGGCCAGCCACGGGCAGAACCCGAGCAGCAGAACCACCAGGGCCATGGGCGGCAGGCAGACACGGTTGTAAAAATCAGGACCGAGCCCCACGGTGTTCTCGCTCCACAGTCCGCTGATAACCGGCCAGTTGACCCCGAGAAAAACGATCCCGCCCAGGGCCAGCAGCAGCCAGACAACGATCAGGAGAATACCGGGTTTGCTGAGCATGCCGTCGAGTTCACGACTCGCACAATGACGGCACCCGTGGATGACGACCAGGGTGACCACAAGGGTCAGGATCATGAAAGCCATGAGCGGGACTCCCACCCCGCCCGAACCAAAGGCGTGCAGGGACTGGATGAAACCGCTGCGCACGATGAAGGTGCCGTAGAAACACAGAAGCAGGGTCAGGCTGGCCAGAAAGATATTGGTCTTGAGGAGCCCCTTGCGGGTCCGGCCGATGAGGGCCGTATGCAACAGGGCCGTGGCCGAAAACCAGGGGATGAGGGAGGCGTTCTCAACAGGGTCCCATGCCCAGTAGCCGCCCCAGCCAAGCTCCATGTAGGACCACCATGCCCCCAGGATGATTCCGGCAGTGAGGAAAATCCAGGCGATGACCAGCCAGTTCCGGCAACGTTCGAGCCAGAGAAAGGGAGAGCCTGTCACGCAATGGGCAAAGGCCAGGCAGCAGGGAATGGTGAACCCGGCGTATCCGATGAACAGCAGGGGCGGATGAAAAATCATGCCCGGATTCTGGAGCAGGGGATTCATGCCGTTGCCCTGTGCCGGGGGATTGATCAACTGGACAAAGGGGTTGCTCACGCTGGTCAACAGAAGCAGAAAAAATCCCTGGACCAGCAAAAAGAAGAGCCAGAACCACATCTTGGTCCGCTGCTCCATGAGCCGGTATCCGGGAGTGAAGATCATGATGGTGCCCAGAGCGGCGAGCATCAGGGCCCAGAAGAGAAATGATCCGTCCTGCCCGGCCCAGAAGGCGGTCACTGCATAGAAGGTGGGCAGAAAGGTATCCGTATATTCCTGGACGTACAAAAAGGAAAAATCACGGTTGACCAGGGCCAGGGTGAGTATCCAGGAGCTCAGACACAACAGTCCGGTACAGGCCAGTTGACCCCGTTCCATCCATACCAGGACCGAGTCGCGGTTTTTGGAAAGATCGAAACAGCCCTTGAAGGCAAGAAGCAACGTGACCACAAGGGCCGTGAAAACAGACGCAAAAGCAATGGCATGCATATGAAGAGGGTCCTTTGTTGAAAGCCGTCGTTATACCATGGAGAGATCCCGTGGAGATCATTCGGGAACGAGGAAGGCAGGAACGAATCTGAAAGCGGCAAAAATTACTGCGACTTTTTCTTGTACTTGGACGGGCACTTGGTCATCAGGGTCTTGGCCACGAAGGTACCCGTTGCCGGCTGCATGCCCCCTTCCACAATGACCTCGACACCGGGCTTGAAGGTATCCGGTATGACTCCCCGGAAATGAACGGGCAGGGATTTGGAAGCATCCTTCTTGTCGAGCAGGACAAAGGCAATCTCCATGGCGTCCCCGGAACGCTCGATCCCTCGATCGGCCACGTTACCGAACAGCCGCGCCTGGGAAAGCTCCGTCGGTTCCATGGCCAATGCCTCGGAAACGTTCAGGAAATAGACCGAATCCTTGGAAAGACCGGAAAACAGAAGAAACCCGATGCCCAGTGCGAGACAGGCAAAGGCCGTCACGTAGATCCATTTTTGGTTGGCTTGTTTGGTCATAGCATATATGATAAAAGATATACGATACAGGATACAAGGGCCGGACGGTCATTGCGTCCTCTCATCCCCCTTGTTTACCCCCGATCAGCTCAGCGCGCTGGTGCCTTGCAAACTCCCGCATGTCAACGACCTGATCCTTCTCGGCCACGATTTCGTTCCCCCGGGAATTCACGCCGGTGGCCTCAGGTATCAT
>CAYWJL010000105.1:4429-6502 GCA_964458145.1 uncultured Desulfovibrionales bacterium
ACCCCGGCCATCCCCCCGTATTCGTCAAGAACCACGAAGAGGTGGACACTGGGTTCGAGAAGTCTGACCAGCAACTTGTCCAGTGTCATGGTTTCGGCCACGAAGCGAACCTGTTTCATGAGCTTGTTGATGGGCAGGTCATCCCGGTCGTCGGCCAGTGCCTCCATGACGTCACGGCGGTAGACCAGGCCGATGATGTCCTCGGGATCATCGTCTTCATAGACCGGAATCCTGCTGTTGGGCCAGGAGGTCTTGAGTCCGCGGGCCTGGGAAACCGTCAGGTGGCTGGGGAGGGAAAAAATGACGGTTCGCGGCGTCATCACATTCCGGACGATCTTCTTGTCCAGGGTGAGAATGTTGTGCATGGACCGCTCTTCATAGGGCTTGATGGCCCCGGCCTTACGGGTCAGACTGATGGCGGCCAGGAGATCCTCTTCGGAGCTTGCCGGCCCGGGTTTCTTGTGCTCCACGAAACGGACCAGCCAGTTGGTCATCCATATGGCAGGTTTGAACAGCCAGACCAGCCCCACAAGGGGTTTGGCCAGGGGCGCGGCCAGACTTTTGGCATAGACCACCCCAACGGTCTTGGGAAGAATCTCGGAGAAGACAAGAATGATGATCGTAAAAATCAGGGAGAAATAAACAAGCTGTTCCTCCCCATACATCCGGGCCGCAATGGCTCCGGCAACAGCGGCTCCAGCAGTGTGGGCAACGGTGTTCAGGGTCAGGATGGCTGAAATGGGTTCCTTGATGGTCTTGCGCAGCTCCGCAAGAAGAATTCCCGAAGTCTTGCCCGCTTTGCGCAACCGCTCGATGTAACTCCAGGGAACCGAGTACAACACCGCTTCGGCAACGGAACAAAACGCCGAAATCAAGGTGGCCAGACCGACGACAATGGCCAGTTCAAGCATGGTGGGGAGGTCTCCGTGATGAAGGTAAGGGGTTGAGGATAAAGGATATAGGATATAAGATATAAGATAAAAGATTCAGTGCGCAGTGCGCGGTGCGCAGTGCGCAGTACGCAGTGCACAGTACGCAGTGCACAGTACGCAGTGCGCAGTACGCAGTGCGCAGTACGCAGTGCGCAGTGCGGAAAGTGGCGTCATCCCGGACTTGATCCGGGATCTCCATGGGTTTGGCGTTGCATTGACGTTTGGGACACGGTTTGGGCGATCGAGATCCCGGCATGCGCCGGGATGACGGCTATAGACGAAGATTCAGCTCAAACAATGACACGTTTTTGCAAGCCCCGAAAACAACATCTTGCCCGTTACCCGAGCTTACATCCCTCGCGCTTACCGAACACGCAGGTGCCCAGCCTGACCATGGTGGCGCCCTCGTCAATGGCCACCTTGTAGGCGTTGGACATGCCCATGGAGAGTTCCTCCATGGCCACACCCGGGATATTCCGTTCCCGAATCGTGTCGAAGATTTTTCGGGTGGCCCTGAAATACGGCCTGGATGCCTCGGGATCACCAAATCTCGGCCCCATGGTCATCAGCCCCCGGATGGCAATCTGGGACAGACCTGCAGCCTCCCTGACGACCTCTTCCACAAGGGGAAGTTCCGGGGGCATGCCTGACTTGGTCCGTTCGCTGCCGATATTGATCTCCATGAGTACCGGCATGACCTTGCCGATCCGTTCGGCGCGCAAACTCACAGCCTGGGCCTTTTTCAGGGAATCGATGGTCTGGATCATGTCGAAGACAGGCAGGGTTTTGTTGATCTTGTTGGTCTGCAGATCCCCGATCATGTGCCAGGTGACCTTGCCGGCCATATCGCCCAGAGCCTCGTGCATGGCCTCGCCTTCCTGGACATAGTTTTCCCCGATATCCACGGCTCCGGCACTGATCGCCTCTTCCACCTCTTCCCGGGTTCTGGTCTTTGCCGCCAGAACGATCCTGACATGGTCCGGGATTTCCTCCCTGATCCGCTGAAAATTTTCAGTGATACTCATTGGTCGATGCCTGCGAGTTTAGAAATTTTAGTAATTTTAGAGATTTTAGAGATTACAGATAGTTATAATATAGAGGATACCAACGGTTACCTTTCCGCTTCACAGCAACCCCAATT
>CAYWJL010000105.1:6512-6835 GCA_964458145.1 uncultured Desulfovibrionales bacterium
GAGATTTTAGAAATTTAAGAGATTTAAGAGATTTGAGAGGATTGAGGAATCAAAGAAACCAGAGAAATTACAAAGGGCTATAGCATATAAAATAACAACGACAACCTTTCCGCTTCACCCCAATTTCTCAAATTTCTTAAATTTCTAAAATTTCTAAAATTCCCCAATTTCGTTCAATAATTCCAAACATCAAAAAAGTTGAACCCGATCAGATACACAATATCTTCACGTTTCGCCAAAAACCGGCTCGCCCGGACCGGGAAGACGGAAAAATACCCATTGTCCAGCATCCAGAAATCATCCTCGGCGTACTGGATGATGGC
>CAYWJL010000106.1:0-3276 GCA_964458145.1 uncultured Desulfovibrionales bacterium
TATATCCCTCATATTCCTTATGAACCAAGGAGCCTTCCATGCCTGTCATCATGGGCACTGCCGGCCATATCGATCATGGTAAGACAACTCTCATCAAGGCCCTCACCGGGATCAATTGCGACCGGTTGGTGGAGGAGAAAAAACGCGGGATCACCATCGAGCTGGGGTTTGCGTTTCTCGATCTGGCCGCGGATCTGCGTTTGGGTATCATCGATGTTCCGGGTCATGAAAAATTCGTCAAGAACATGGTTGCCGGGGCAGCGGGCATCGATTTCGCGCTGCTGGTCATTGCCGCGGACGAAGGGGTCATGCCTCAGACGCGGGAGCATCTGGAAATCTGTACCCTGCTCGGCATCAAGACCGGCATCGTTGCCCTGACCAAGACGGACATGGTCGATGAGGAGTGGCTGGAGCTGGTCACCGAAGATGTAGGGTCCTATCTCGAGTCGACCTTTTTGAAGGACGCCCCCATCATCCCGGTATCCGCGCACACGGGGGAGGGCATCGATACCCTGAAAGAAGAGATCACCCGGTTGACCCGTGAGTTCAAGCCCAGACGGCGGTCCGATCTCTTCCGTCTGCCCATCGACAGGGTGTTCGTGATGAAGGGGTATGGCACCGTTGTCACGGGAACCAGCTTTTCGGGCCGCCTCAAGGTGGGGCAGGAACTGGTTCTCTATCCTTCGGGGTTGACCACCAAGGTGCGCGGGCTGCAGGTCCACGGTGACAGTCAGGATCAGGCCGAGGCCGGACTGCGAACGGCCATCAATCTCTATGGTCTGGAAAAGGCCGAGATCACCCGTGGCGAAATCCTGGCCCAGCCCGACTCCCTTTTTCCAAGCCAGGTCTGGGATCTGGAGATCACCTGCCTGCCTTCGGCCAAGAAGGGGATCAAGCATCGGACCCAGGTCCATTTTCATCACGGGACCAGGGAAGTGCTGGCCAGACTCTATTTTCTGGACCGGGACAATCTCGATCCGGGCGATACCGCGGTGTGTCAGGTCCGTTTCGAAACCCCCATGGCCGGCGTCTACGGTGACCGGTGCATCATCCGGTCGTTTTCACCCCTGCAGACCATTGCCGGTGCCTCCATCATCAACCCCCTGGGGCGCAAGGTGAAGCGGTTCTCCAAGGACATGAAGATCCTGGAGACCCTGGCAGAGGCCGAGGAAAACGAGCTGGTCATCCACCAGCTGGAGCTGGCAGGTACCGAAGGCCTTACCTTTGCCATGCTGCGGATCATGACGGATATCGAGTCCAAGGCCCTGGAAAAAGTTTTGCAGATGCTGGGAGGGCGGCAGCAGGCATTTCTGGTGGACAAGGAGCAGCGCATCTATGTGTCCGGCGAACTCGTGCTGGGACTCTGCGATGATGCCGAGATCTTTTTCAAGACCTTTCATGGGAACAACCCCATGCGTCCGGGCATCTCCCGGGGTGAACTGGCCTCCACCTGGGGCAGGAATCTTTCGGCCAAGCTCTTTCATTTCATCCTGGAACGATTGAACAAGCAGGAACGTATTGTCATGGATCAGGAACTGCTGCATCTTCCCGGTCACAAGGTCTCTCTGGCATCGGATCAGGACAAGCTGCGCAAGGAACTCACGGCTCTCTATGAACAGGGCGGGCTCACCCCTCCGACCTTCAAAGTGGTTCAGGAAACCCTGGATGTCACCGTCAAGGACATCCTCCCGCTGATGCGCCATCTGGTGGAAGAAAAGCAGCTCATCAAGATCAGCGAGGATCTGTATTTCGATGCCCGATCCATCGAAGGCCTGCGCACCATCCTGACGGATTTCTTTGCGGGCAAGGAGGAACTGACCCCGGCCGACTTCAAGGATCTCACGGGCCTGTCCCGCAAGTTCGCCATTCCCCTGCTCGAGTTCATGGACAAGCAGAAATTCACCGTGCGTATCGGCAACAGCCGCAAGATGCGCGGACGATAGATTCCGTCATCAACCCCACATCTCAAGGACAGATACTCGTATCTGTCCTTTTTTTTGGCACAAAACATGATTGCAGCTTCCTTGTTTTCCAGTATGTGTCATATGTTTCACAAATCGATTGGAATGATACAAATTTTTTGCAAGAGGAACGAGGTCCGTGTCAGGTTTTTTGTCAGTCCGTTAATTTATCAGCATGTCCTTGCGTGACATGCTGTCTTACAACTTGCACAGACGTCATAAAAATGTCACAGATAACCATAACTTGATGGAACATCACAAGGATTCACCCACACCATGAACCTGTTCGCGTAAGTGGGGAGAAAGAGGATGGAGACCATCGGGTTCAACCGCAAGTAGGGAGAGGAGTATGAAACAGGGGATTCACGTATCTTTCCGGGCTCGGGTCATGATCATGATCATCCTGGCCATGGTGGCGGTCAGCGTGGGAACCGTGATTTCCGTCGGTTTCGAGATGCAGCGTATTCTGACCGATGAAAACAAGGAAAACATAGCCTCCATCAAGCGGATCATCGATTCCCGGGTGACCAAGGTCCTTCAGGAAATCGAAGGCTATGCCGTCCTGATTTCCAAGGACAACCAGGTCATTCAGGGGCTGGCCTCGGATGACACGGCCAGTCTTCAAAAATTCGGCAGCGACCTCGTTTCCAAAATGCGTCTGGACTTCATCACCCTGGTGAATGCCGACGGCAAGGTGGTGGCACGGGGACATTCTTCCAAGCACGGAGACAGTCAATCCAAAAAATATATCGTTCAGGAGGCCCTTGAAGGCAATATCGCCGTGGGGATCGCCCGGGGCAATCTCATCAAGTTTTCTTTCAGGGCTGCCGCTCCCGTGTACGATAACGGTCGTGTGGTCGGTGTCGTTCTTCTGGGATATAACCTGTCATCCCTCCCGTTTGTGGACGGTATCAAGAAGGACATGAACGTCGAATGCACGGTTTTCGACAAGGACAAGCGGGTTGCCACGACCATTACCGATGGTTCCGGCAAACGGGCCATGGGAACGGTCCTGACCAACAAGGAGATCGCCCGCACGGTTCTGGATCTGGGCAAAGCCTATGCCGGTGACAACGAATTGTTCGGCACCATGTTCGATACCATCTACTGGCCCATCCGCGATCTCAAGGGAAATATCGAGGGGATACTTTTCATCGGCAAGGACAGAACACCTATTTCCAACAATATCAAATATTTGATTATTTTTCTGGCTGCGGTTATCTTTGGAATCTCCCTGATCGTGGCCGTGATCACTCTGATCGTTGCCGGGAAACTGACCAGGCCGGTCAAGACATGCACCGTGTTTGCCAAGGAG
>CAYWJL010000106.1:3286-6824 GCA_964458145.1 uncultured Desulfovibrionales bacterium
GATCCTTGGAGGTCCCGAGAGTGAACCTTTCGCCAAGCTCGACAGCACCATCACCGTGAACCGCTCCGACGATCTCGGTGAGCTGGCTCAGGCCCTTCAGACCATGGTGGGCAATCTCAAGGAACTCATTCAAAGGGCGGAGAGCGAAAAGGAACAGGCCCACATGGAGAAGGGAAAAGCCGATCAGGCCATGCAGGAGGCCATGCAGGCCCGGGAAGAGGCTGAACGGGCCAAGGCAGACGGTATGCGTCAGGCAGCGGAGTCCATCGAGGATATCGTGGATCGCTTGACCTCGGCTTCCGAAGAGCTGGCCGCCCAGAGCGAACAGATCACCCAGGGTACTCACCTCCAGAGTACGCGAACCCAGGAAACGGCAACGGCCGTGGATCAGATGAACGCCACGGTTCTCGAGGTGGCCAAGAACGCCTCCCACGCATCCGAGGCATCGGAAGAGGCCAGGCAGAATGCCCTCAAGGGCAAGAAGATCGTTGTCAGCGCTGTGGATTCCATCAACAGGGTTCAGAAACAGGCCCTGGCCATGAAGGGCAACCTGGACAAGCTCGGTTCCCAGGCCGACGGCATCGGACAGATCATGAACGTGATCAGCGATATTGCCGATCAGACCAATCTGCTGGCCCTGAACGCGGCCATCGAGGCGGCCAGAGCCGGTGAAGCGGGCAAGGGATTTGCCGTGGTTGCCGATGAGGTCCGCAAGCTCGCCGAAAAGACCATGCAGGCAACCAAGGAAGTCGGGCTGGCCGTGAAGAGTATTCAGGAAGGTACCAGCTCCAATATCAAGGACATGGACTCCACGGTCCAGGTGGTCACTCAGACCACGGAGCTGGCCAACCAGGCAGGCCAGGCCTTGAACGAGATCGTGACCTCTTCCGAAGAGATGTCCGAACAGATAACGTCCATTGCCACGGCATCCGAGGAGCAGTCCGCTGCCAGCGAGGAGATCAGCAGGTCCGTGGAGGACATCAACCGGGTGACCATGGAAACGGCCCAGGGCATGCAACAGACCCAGGAAGCAACCTCGGAACTGGCTTCCCTCGCCGCCCAGCTCGGTGACATTGTCCAGGATTTCAGATCCCAGTAGTCTTTGACATGCAGACCTGTTTGCAACAACAAAACCCTTGTGGCAGATCGTGACGATCCCACAAGGGTTTTTGCCATCACCGGATCACATGCACCAAGGAGCACGGCCATGCACGACGACACCCCCCAATGGCTCAAATGGGCCCGAACCATCCAGGCCATCAGCCAGATCGGCCTGACCTACAAGAAGAACCACTATGACGAAGAAAATTTCACCCAGCTCATGAACATAGCTGCGGATATGGTGGCCTTTCATACCCAGCGATCACCCGAGGAGCTGGAACAGAATTTTCTGGCCCAGCCGGGCTATGCCACGGTCAAGGTGGATGTGCGGGGGGCGGTGATCCGGGACGGGCAGCTTTTGCTCGTCAAGGAGCGGGTGGACGGCAAATGGACCATGCCCGGAGGGTGGGCCGATGTGGGCGAGACCCCGGCCCAGTCCATCATCAGAGAGGTGTGGGAAGAGAGCGGATTCGATGTGAAGCCGGTCAAGGTGATTGCCGTGCTCGATGCCAATCGGAGAGGACGGCCCATGGAGTTCTACCACGCCTTCAAGATCATTTTTCTGTGCGAGATAGTCGGAGGAGAGGCCGCAACCAGCGAGGAGACCTCGGATGTGGGGTTTTTTGATTTTGACGCGTTGCCGGAGCTTTCGGTCAATCGCACCAGTCCGGAACATATTGCGGAAATCCGGAGACATCTCCAGGACCCGGAACGGGCGACGGAATTTGATTGATGGGGAATGCATTGTGGGGGGATTGCGGCGAGAGTGTGAAACCCTCCCCCAACCCCTCCCTGAACTACGGGAGGGGAGCTCATGCGTCGATGGGATCGCAAGGTTGCGTTTCAATCATACATTGCAGAATTTCCGGTGATCTCCAGAAACCCTCCCCCGGCCCCTCCCTGAACTACGGGAGGGGGGCTTAATGGCCAACTCAATCATCAGGTTATTGCTTTTGCCATACATAATCCCATGCTCGTCAGCACATTTTTTCGGCCCCACTCAACGGTCCCGATTCGGGCATCGAATGAGTCCCCCGCCCTGGTCAGGGCGGGGTTAGGGGCGGGTCGTACAATCGGTCCCTTCCTTTATCTTTTACCCCTCCAGCCGGAGCTTTCCCCGACCATACACGGCCTGCCCCAGGGAGATGCATCCGTCATTGGGGGGCAGGTGTTTGTGAACCAGTACGGTCAGCCCCCTTTGCTCCAGCAAGGGCGGCAGCTCCATGCTCAAGGTCCTGTTCTGCATGACACCGCCGCTCAATCCCACGGTGGTCCTGCCGAGTCGCTCAGCACCTTTTTCCGCCCACGCAGCCAGCCCCTGCATGAGTCCGAGATGAAATCTGCGGCTGATGATGGACGGACTCGTTCCCCTCTCCCAATCTGCAACCACCTGGGCAGCCTCTTCAAAGTTGATTGTTGGGTGTGCAACGCTGTGTTTCATCATGAATAAAATAGAAATAATCTCTAAAGCTCCCGAAGCACCGAGCAAATGACCGATCATGGATTTCGTCGAAGAAACAGGTATCTTCCTTTGGAACAGCGAATTTATTGCCGCCGATTCCGCTGGGTCGTTTGCAGGTGTGGAAGTACCGTGAGCATTGATGTAATCAACATCATCAAGCTCAAGATGAGCCTCATTGCAAGCCATTTTCATAGCCTTCTGAGCTCCAATACCTCCGCGGGAGGGCTCGGTGATATGGTGAGCGTCACAAGTGTGTCCATAGCCAGAAATCTCGCCATAGATTTTTGCTCCACGCTTAATTGCATGTTCCATCTCCTCCAAAACGAGGATTCCGGAACCTTCGCCCATAATAAAACCATCTCTATGTAAATCGAAAGGACGACTTGCAGAGGCAGGATCATCATTGCGAGAGGATAATGCGCCCATATTTCCAAAACCAGCTAAAGAAAGCGGGGATATTCCAGCTTCAGCTCCACCAGCGATGATAGCATCTGCGTATCCATGCTTAATATACCTGAATGCTTCTCCAATACCATGAGCAGCGGAAGCACAAGCCGAAGCTAAACCAAAGTTTACATTGGTAAAGCCGAAACGGATTGCAACCATTCCAGATGCCATGTCAAGAATCATTTTTGGTATAAGCAAAGGAGATACTCTGCTGGGGCCACGCTCAAACATCCTGAAAAGCTGTTTTTCAAGTTCGTGGATTCCGCCAATACCGGATGCAATAATTACACCGGCACGGTCAGGATCAACTTTGCCTTCGATTCCCGAGTCCTTAACAGCTTCGATAGCTGCCGACATACCATATTGAACATAAGGATCCATTCGACGAGTTTCGCGAGGATCCAAATCTGGATGGTCTTTGTAATCAGGAATCATGCAACCGAACTTGATTTTGTGGTTGCTGGTATCAAACTGAGTAATAAGAGTAGCCGTGCTTCGGCACTCGGAAATTCCCATCATGGCTGGTAA
>CAYWJL010000107.1:0-4100 GCA_964458145.1 uncultured Desulfovibrionales bacterium
ACGAATCAAAGGCCGTGGCCATCGGCAACATCGTGACCACCTCCCTTCCCGAGATCTTTCTCAAAAATGACGCGGCAACAGTTCAGTCCATCATCGATCAATACCTGATCATACAAGGCGTGGCCTACGCCCTGGTCAAGAACGAGCAAGGGGAGATCATCGCCCATACCTTCTCCCCGAACATCCCCAGAATCGTCCTCGGCATTGTGGAACGAAACACCCCCCGGATCGACCCCGAAACAGGCCTCATGGGAACGAGCCTCCTCCAGACTCCGTCCTATCTGGATGTCTGTTCCCCCATCCTCATGGGCAAGGCCGGGTACGTGCATATCGGCATGGACATGGGGTTGATCAATACATACATCTTCAATGCCATCGTCAAAATGCAGGTCATTCTTTTCGGCGTCCTGGTCGTCTGCGTGATCCTCACCTTCTTTTTCATCCGCCGCATCTCCCGTCCCCTGACCACCCTGACCGACTATGCCAATCTGCTGGCCGACCAGCATTTCGACGCCCTGGTTCCCATATCGTCCAATGATGAAATCGGCCTGCTCGCTCGAACCCTGCAGAGCATGGCCCACCGAATCAATGATCTGGTCCGGGGACTGGAACACAGAACCCGTAAACTCGAGGCCTCGAACACGCTTCTCAGAAAGGAGATTCAAAACAGCAAGGCCATGGATGACGCCTTGCAGAGAGAAAAGGAACTCTTTTCCACCACCCTGCGCAGTATCACCGACGGCGTGATTACCCTGGACAACAACGGCAAGGTCCTTCTCATCAATCAGGCCATGGTCGACCTGGGTGGCTGGACCACCAGGGAGGCCAAAGGCAGGCAATTCTGCTCCGTGTTCAAGATAACGCTCAATGGCAAGACCCTGTATCTCAATCGTTCTTCCCAGGACCGGATGACCCTCAATCGTCTGGAAACCGAACAGGATGCCCTGTTCATCACCCGTGACGGTCGCACGCTGGAGATCGCCCTGCGGGTTCTCCCGCTTTATGACAAAAGAAGTATGATCAAGGGGCAGGTTCTGATCATGCGCGACATCTCCGAAGAAAAGCGGCTGGAGTCCGAGCGGCTCAAGACGGAAAAACTCGAATCCATCGGCATTCTTGCAGGGGGTATTGCCCACGATTTCAATAACATCCTCACCGCAGTGCTCAACTACATCATTCTGGCCATGAAAGATCCCGGCATGGGCCGGGTGCCCCGTACCCAACTGGAAAAGGCTCGCAAAGCCGGGCTCCGCGCCCAGCAGCTCACGCAGCAACTCCTGACCTTTTCCAAGGGCGGAGCTCCCATTCTTGAACTCACGGGTATTCAGGATCTGATAGCCGATTCGGTCACCTTTGCCCTGCGGGGTTCCAACGTCAAAACCCGCATTTCCATCAGCCCGGATATCTGGAACGCGGAGATCGACCCCGGCCAGATTGCCCAGGTCATTGAGAATCTCGCCATCAACGCCGACCAGGCCATGCCCAAGGGAGGCAATCTCGACATCACGGCCAAAAATGTCAGCGTGGACGTCCACGCCGGTCTCCCTCTGCAGGCCGGGCAGTACATCCGTATCGATATCACGGATCAGGGACCGGGCATTGCTCCGGAGAACCTGAAAAAGATCTTCGACCCCTACTTCACCACCAAAAAAACCGGCAGCGGCCTGGGTCTGGCAACGACCTATTCCATCATCAAGAACCACAACGGTCATATCGATGTCATCTCCCGCCAGGGACACGGAACCACATTTTCCATTTTTCTTCCGGCCAGTGAAGGAGAGTATGCGTCAACCAGCGTGGTCACTCCGGCTCAGACAACGTCGGGCCAGGGAACGATCCTGCTCATGGATGACGATGAATCCATCCGGGAGGTCATGGAAGAAACCCTGGGATTTCTGGGGTATGAGGTGATAACCGCATCCGATGGCGAGGAGGCCCTGCATATCTATGAGCATCACATCGAGGCAAAAAAACGGATCGATCTCGTGATCATGGATCTGACCATCCCCGGCGGCATGGGCGGCAAAGAGACCGTGGGCAAGGTTCTTGATCTCGATCCCGATGCCAAGGTCATCGTCTCCAGCGGCTATTCCCAGGACCCGGTCATGGCCGACTATGAGTCGTATGGGTTCATCGACATCCTGGCCAAACCCTACACCCTTGAAGAGGTGAGCCGAAAAATCTCACAGATTCTGGGCCGGACTTCTGCATCATGACTACCCATCATTCCCGTAAAGGGACCTCCCACCCCCCTCATCCTTCAGAAACCATCCGCATCAACAAGGCCATTGCCCAGGCCGGGGTGTGTTCCAGACGAAAGGCCGACGACCTCATTGCCCAGGGCAGGGTCGAGGTCAACGGTACCACGATCACCTCGCCCGGCGTGAAGGTAGATCCCGGCAAGGATACGATCAGTGTCGACGGTGCGCCCATCACGAAGTCCCGGCAGAACTCGCCGATCTATCTTCTTCTGAACAAACCCGTTCGCACGGTAACCACGGCACGTGATCCCCAGGGACGCAAAACCGTGCTCGACCTTCTTCCCAAACGCTACAGCGAGCAAAGAGTCTTTCCGGTCGGCCGGTTGGATTTCTATTCCGAAGGCCTCCTGCTCCTGACAACGGACGGCGATCTGACCCAGAAAATGACCCATCCCGGCTACAACCATCCCAAGACCTATGAGGTGGACGTACTGGGAACCATCACCCAGGACATGCTCACACGCATGCGCAAGGGGATGAGGCTGGCCGAAGGGGAACGACTCAGACCGGTGGATGTGAAAATCATCAGCAGGAAGGGGAAGAAGTCCACCCTGTCCATGGTCCTGCGCCAGGGCATCAACCGGCAGATCCGCCGCATGTGCCGGGATCTGGACCTGAAGGTTCTGAAACTCAAACGAACGGGTCAGGGACCGCTTCAACTGGGGGACCTCGAACCGGGGGGGTGCAGGGAACTCACCCGAGATGAAGTCCGGGATCTCAAGAAAAGCGTGCAACAAAAAAAGGATACCCCCATCAGACGATGAGGGTATCCTTTGTGATGGATTTACTGTGACATTACTGGCTGTTTTTTACAGAAGACTGCGTTTGAAACCCTCCCCCAGCCCCTCCCTGAACTACGGGAGGGGAGTCTTTTCTCTCATTGAATCGGGAAGTTATTGTTTAATCCCCAAGATTTTCAAGATTGGCAGCTCGCTCTCCCGGTACGACTCATATATCCCGGTACATGGATCGATTGAGTCCCCCACCCTGGCAAGGGCGGGGTTAGGGGCGGGTCGTATTACCGAACCCTTCCTTTATCTTGCCCTTCGCAGCATTAATCCCCGGTTGCATCCTCCACATCCACGCCCTTGGGCGGGACAAAGGTGAACAGATCCGGCTCCAGCGGCGTGTTCATGGCAAGATCGCTCAGGTCGAGTTCGTTGCCGTTGCCGAAAAAATCCACAATGAGCACCTTACCCAGCATGTTGGTTCCCGGTTGGACCCAGATGTAGGCCAGAACCAGATTGCTCTCCGGCTCTTTGGGAATGAGTTTGAGCTTGATCCTCCCCTCGTCATCCCCCTGATTCTCGATGACGAAATCATCTTCCAGATTCGCCTCACCCGAGATGAACCGGAGCATGGTCTTGGATTGCAGCACCTGCTCCACCGCATACTTGTAGGCCACGTCCTCGTCCGGGAAATAGTCCCAGACAACATCCGTACCGACCAGCAGCAATTCCTTTTCCGGGGCCACTGTCTCCCACCTGATCTGCCGGGGTTTGGCAAAGGCAATCCTGCCTGAACGAACCTCCACCTCCTTGGTGGCGGCATTGGTCAGCTTTTGCACAAACGAAGCTGTGAACGACTCCAGCGACTGGTACTGTTTCTGGATATCAGCAGTTATCTCCCCCGATATACCCAATCCAGGCATGAGAAAGAGCAATACACATGTGATGTAGATTTTTTTCATCATAAAACACCCTGACTGATCATTCATGCATTCCGTAACCGAACCATCAACCCTTCTTTCTGGCTGTCTGTCTGGCTCTCGTCTCCGTTTCTCTCTATCGAATCGAGGGCAGATATGGAATCTGCCCCTACGGGTGATTTCGCATATCT
>CAYWJL010000107.1:4116-6820 GCA_964458145.1 uncultured Desulfovibrionales bacterium
GGTGATTTAAATCTTAAACCTGTTTTATTCAAACGTATTCCAGGGCAGATCGGTCAACGGCTCGTAGCCTTCTTCCCGTGCCTTGATATCAAGGGGAATCAGGCCGATGGGGGCGATGTTCATGTTGGGTTTGTCGGTGAGTTCCCGGATATCGATGGTCAGGAGATATTTCTTGCACGCCTTGCACACATAGGCCCGCTCGAACAATTTGTCTTCCAGATAGAAATACTCCAGTCCCTTGGCCGCATCATCACCGCAGGCCGCACATTGCTGACGTTTGAATCTCCAGTCGTGTCCGCAGCTGGAACAATGCAACCAGCGTTTGCCGCCCTCCCCCGTAAGGTAGGAAATAGAAGGCATGGACCCGCATATGGGGCAGTATCCCTGCGTCCAGCCCTGAAGATCGAAATGCTCGGCCATGGCCTTTGCCTGACTGCGAAGGACCGGCGCGACCAGCTGAGAAACCACGAACCCGAAAACGTCCGCAGAGACACCCAACTCCCTGGCCGTGGCCTCGAGCCCCTTTTCTTCGCCTTCCAGAAGATTGCGCATGGCTTTGCATAACCCCGACTCACTGGTGACGAAATCGGACTTCTTCATGATTTCCACGGTGTCGGCGATGGTCGGAAAACTTTCGACAAGAACAGGAAAAACGATCTCACCCACCGACGCGACCCGATCTGAAAAATCCACAAGAGCAACCATGTCGAGCAGGGATTTTCCCTGGACGAACTGGTTCATATCCATTTCCAACCCGCTCATATCCCAGGGGCCCAATGCGGCCTCGACGGTCTCAAACGCTTCAAAAAGCCTTGCAAACGCTTCTACGGCATCGTGCAGATCGGGTTTTTCAGCCTCTATGGTCGTTGCGGTCTGTCGAACCGTCTGGAAAACAATCTCTTCAGTATCGTCCTTGAACATCCAATCCTCCTTGGAAGGTATCTCAAGCTGGTGGCGATGAGGTCCTCATCCACCTATAGTGGACATCATCCTGGAACAGACATGCGCATCCTTTTGGGCCTCGAGAGCCTGCAACAGCATGTATCCCATGGGTTTCTTCATGGTCACATCCTGCAGGAAACGGACAATTTCTTCACGATTTCTTTCATCTTTTCGCAACAAGGGCAACACGGGATATTCCTTGTCCGAAAAAAGACAGGGCCTGATTTTGCCGTCGGAGGTCACCCGCAACCGGTTACACTCTTCACAGAAATGATCGCTCATGGCAGAGATGATCCCGATCCTTCCCTTCCCTCCGGGCAGGGCGTACATCCTGGCCGGCCCCCGTGTGCTGTCTCGGACAGGTTCCGCAACCAGCGAGGAAAAGCCCTCGATGGCCCCGCGAATATCCTGTGCCGACCAATAATGGTCCTTGCTCCAGGGGCAGCTTCCCCCAATGGGCATGAATTCTATGAAACGCAGGTCCAACGGATAATCCCGGGCAAAGGCCACGAAATCCTCGACCTCGTCATCATTGATCCCGCGCAGGGCGACCACGTTGACCTTGGTCCGCAGACCTACAGCAAGGGACTCGTCGATGGCCCTGCGAACATCGAGATAGAAGTCGCGCCCGGTAATCTCCTTGAATCGATCCCGGCGCAGGGTGTCCAGGGATATATTCAGCCCGGCGATGCCCAGATCCTTCAGTATGGAGATCTTGTTCTTGAGCAGGGTGCCGTTGGTGGTAATGTGGATGGCCAAACCGGGATGTGCCTTGGTAAGATCCACCAGAACGGACATGAATGCACGCCTGGCAAAGGGTTCGCCGCCCGTGAATCTGATCTTGCGCACTCCTTCGTGCCACAGGATATCCATGAGATAGCTCATTTCCTCGTAGCGCATGATCCCCTCATGGGGAATGAAGTCCCAGTCATGCACGGACCGGCAGTAGAAACAACGCAGATTACACCTGTCAGTGATGCTCATGCGGACATACGTTACCGTCCTTCCGAAATGGTCTTGCAACACGATGCAACGCTCCTTATAGATACGGATCACAAGCCGCGGAAAATTTTCCGGGCTACGAATGTTGTAGGTGGCCGATTCGGACGCCCGGCACACGAACCAAGTGCTTCAGGTAGTGATTAAAGTCCCCGCTGACAAGAAATTCCCGTCCACTTGTCTAAAAAAAGTTTTTTTGTTGCACAAAAACGAAAAAACTCCTTGCATCCTTGACAGAAATAACCCATAAGGGAAAAAGTTTTTTTCTGGCCAAGTGTGGCTTGCAATCATTTGAGGAGGAAGAGTTTCCATGAGTTATGAAGGAACAGTGAAGTGGTTCAATGAAAAGAAGGGATTTGGTTTCATCGAACAGTCAAATGGTGGTGAGGACGTTTTTGTGCACTACTCCGCCATCCAGAAACCAGGCTTCAAGACCCTTCGTGAAGGTGAAAAGGTCAATTTTGATATCATCGATGGTGAACGTGGCACCAAGGCCGAGAATGTCGTCACGGTCGAATAATCGTTCGACCCTATAATAGATGTACCCTGAAAGCCTTTGAACAGAACTGTTCAAAGGCTTTTTTGGTTCATCCGGCAAAAGGGTACTTGCCTCAAATAGCCTTCGATTGCTCTCCAGTATAGAATTTACGGATGAGGAGACCGCTTGGGATATCCTGATAACACGACGGATATAAAGACAATGTAGCCCCCCTCCCGTAGTTCAGGGAGGGGCTGGGGGAGGGTTTCAAACAGATAGAGGAAG
>CAYWJL010000108.1:0-3330 GCA_964458145.1 uncultured Desulfovibrionales bacterium
GATCCCGGCCTTCGCCGGGATGACGTCAAGAAGGAAAATTCGACTCGAAAAGTGAGAGCTTTTTTTCAGAACTCGACAAAAAAGCCCTTCCGGTTGCAACCGGAAGGGCTTTTTTGTCGTCTGTGAGATGGGACGGTGGTTAGCGTCTGCGGTTGTTGCCGCCTCCGCCACCGGGACGTCTGCGGTTGCCGCCTCCGCCGCCGCTGGGGCGTTTGGCCTGATCCATGGAAAAGGTTTCTCCTGCCTCTTCCATGAGGACGGCCTTGCGGCTCAAGCGGATTTTGCCACCGGAATCGACTTCGATAACCTTGACCTTGATGGGATCGCCTTCCCTGACCACGTCTTCCACCGCGTTGACCCGTTCACGGGCCAGCTGGGAAATGTGGCAGAGGCCTTCGAGGCCGGGAAGAATCTCCACAAATGCGCCAAAGTCCATGACCTTCTTGACCACGCCCTCATAGTCCTTGCCCGGCTCGGCCTTCTGATCGTAAAAGAGAACCATCTCCTTGGCCCTGTCCAGGGATTCCTGGTTGCAGGCGAAGATGGAAATCTTCCCCGAGTCTTCGATGTCGATGGAGGCATCCGTGGCAGCGGTGATGGCTTTGATGTTCTTGCCGCCGGGACCGATGACGTCGCGGATCTTGCTCGTGTCCACATAGACGATTTCCATCTGCGGGGCATAGGTGGAAAGTTCGGTTCTGGGCTTGGCAATGGTTTTGGCCATTTCCTCGAGGATATGGAGTCGGGCGTCGCGGGCCTGCTCGAGGGCCTTGGCCATGACGTCCGAAGGAATACCCGCGATCTTGATATCCATCTGGATGGCGGTGACGCCTTCTTCAGTGCCGGCAACCTTGAAGTCCATGTCGCCCAGGTGATCTTCGTCGCCCAGGATATCGGTCAGAATGCGGTATTCGTCGCCTTCCTTGATGAGGCCCATGGCAATACCGGCCACCGGCGCGGTGATGGGAACCCCTGCGTCCATGAGGGAGAGGGTTCCGCCGCAGACCGAGGCCATGGACGAGGAACCGTTGCTCTCGAGGATCTCCGAGACCACACGGGTGGTGTAGGGGAAATCTTCCGTGGAAGGCAGAACCGGAGAAATGGCCCGCTCGGAGAGTGCGCCGTGACCGATTTCCCGACGACCCGGAGCGCGGAGCATGCGAGCCTCGCCAACGGAGTAGGGCGGGAAGTTGTAATGAAGCATGAACGGCTTGGTCATCTCACCGGTGAGGGTTTCGATGCGCTGTTCGTCCCTGGTGCTGCCCAGGGTGGCGGTACACAGACTCTTGGTTTCACCACGGGTGAAGATGGCGGAACCATGGGCTCTGGGGAGCAGACCCACTTCCATGGTGAGAGGTCTGACCGTGGTCATGTCCCGGCCGTCGATGCGCGTGTTGGTGGTGACGATACGTTCACGAACAATGGATTTTTCCATGTCCTGAAGGATGGACGGGATTTTGGCAAGGCGCTCGGGAGTGTCCTGAAACCGTTCGGCCAGGGCCTCGATGGTGTCCTTCTTGACCACCTTCTTGGCTGCGTAACGTTCCATCTTGGTGGGGATGGCCAGAGCCTTTTCAAGACCTTCCTTGGCCAGGCCGCTAACGATCTCTTCAAGCTCGGTGTCGTGCTCGGGCGCGATGACCTCGAGCTTTTCCTTGCCGACCTTGGTCCGCAATTCTTCCTGAGCCTCGATCATGGGCTGCAACGCCTTGTGCCCCCAGGCGATGGCTTCGGCCAAAAGGGATTCCTTGAGAAACCGGGATCCGCCTTCGACCATGACCACTGCGTCTCTGGTTCCGGCCATGAGCAGATTGAGAGAGCTCTCTTTTTGCTGGGCATAGGTCGGATTGAGGACGAATTCATCGTTTATATATCCGATACGGGCTCCGGCAATGGGGCCGAGAAAGGGAATGTCCGAGATGTGCATGGCCGCGGATGCGCCGGTCAGGGCAAGGACATCGGGATCGTGCTTGTCGTCGGCCGAGATGACCGTTGCGATCACCTGGACCTCGGCCCTGAATCCTTCGGGAAACATGGGGCGGATGGGGCGGTCGATGAGGCGCGAAACCAGCGTCTCGTGGTCACTGGGGCGTCCGATCTCCCGGCGGAAGTACGAGCCCGGGATCTTGCCTGCCGCGTACATCTTTTCCACATAGTTGACGGTAAGGGGCATGAAATCGACGACCCGGTCCATGGGCTGGGTGACGGCGGTGACCATGACCGCGGTTTCGCCGCAGGTGATCAGAACGGCGCCGTTGGCCTGCAGGGCGATGCGGCCGTGTTCGATGGTCATGGAGTCATTGTTGACGGGGATGGAAACCGTAGTGGTTTCAAATACTTGTGACATGAGTGTTCCTTTGGTATGCTGATGGTAACGCTTCAATGTTTTGCACATCCCTGGTGGGCTGTTTAGTGTTTTGCATGTGTCTTCAGAAGTCGTTTCTGAAACCACGAGCCAAACACCAAACACAAAACGTGAAGCGCAAAAAAAAAGTCAGGACAGAAGGATCACCTTCTGCCCTGGAAGATCACGAGCCTACTTGCGCAGTCCAAGACGTGCGATGAGATCGCGGTATCGCTGAACGTCCTTGTTCTTGAGGTACTTGAGGAGCTTGCGACGTTTACCGACGAGCTTGAGCAGACCGGTTCTGGAATGGAAATCCTTCTTGTGGGTCTTGAAATGCTCGGTCAGGTAGATGATACGGTTGGTGAGCAGGGCCACCTGGACTTCCGGTGAGCCGGTGTCGCCTTCGTGGTGGCTGAATTCTTCGATGATCTTGTTTTTCTGTTCTGGGGTCATGACCACAGCGGTATCCTCCGATGAGAATGAATGGTTGTTGGTGCCTTTGCCGATTCGGGTCGGTCAGGGAATTGGGCGAAATGTTCGCCTACGATGTCCAGAGTCCCCGCAGGATGGCCCAGTGAAGAGACGCATCACGCATGGTTGCCTGAACCAGGGCAACGGGATTGCCCTGGGGGTCGACGAGCATGCACTGATCGCCTTCGTCAGGGGTATTTGACGCAGAGACCGGAAGCCAGGTCCCGTTCTTGACCCCTGCGGCCTCATCATGGCTGATGACCATGTTGGGCCAGTGGGGAAGGGATTTGACAAGGGGGATGACGCGAGCGGAAAATCCCGAAACGTCGGCAACGACCTCGTCGAGCTGGTGAGCCTGGCTCAGGTCAAAGGGACGGCATTGTTCCCGCCTCAGTCCCGTGAGAGTTGCTCCGCACCCTAGACGCTTCCCCAGGCTGTGGGCCAGGGAGCGTATGTAGGTGCCTTGGGAGCAGGTGACCCGGAACCGAATCCGGGGGAGGTCGACCCCGATG
>CAYWJL010000108.1:3340-6777 GCA_964458145.1 uncultured Desulfovibrionales bacterium
GAAATTGTACCAGGGGGAGATCAAGTGAGATAATCTCGACCTGGGAAATATGGATGGATTTTGTCTTGACAGGAACTTCTTTACCTTCCCTGTGCAGTTTGTAAAGAGGTTTTCCCTTGTGCTTGGCAGCGGAGACGGGTGGAACCTTCTGTTCGGTCAGAGCCTGCCAGAGAAGGACTTCGCGTTCAACCTCTTCTTTGGTCAGGTGCTCACAAGGGGCTTCCCCGGTAATCCGGCCTTCGATGTCATAGGTATCTGTGGAAAGGCCGAGGCGCAGTTCGCCGGCATAGGTCTTTATACCCGATGTCAGGTAGGATGCCAGTTTGGTCCCCTGGCCGAGGAGAACAAGAAGAACGCCCGTGGCCATGGGATCGAGGGTCCCGGCATGGCCGATTTTTTTCTGTCCGAGTTTGTGTTTGATGGTGTTCAGACATGCGGCCGATGTCGGGCCTTGTGGTTTGTCCAGAACCAGAACGCCGTGCTTTTGGGAGGGCTTCATGGGGCTATTCGTCCCCCAGGTCCAGGGTGTCCCGGATCGCCTTGACCATCTGACGTTCGGCCGATTCCAGAGATGCGTTGATGACTCCCCCCGAGGCATTCATGTGTCCGCCACCACCAAAGCGCAGGGCTACCTGACGGATGTCCACGTCGCCGGTCGATCTGAGACTGAATTTGATCTTGCGGGATTCTTCCTGCCTGAAACTCACGGCAACAACCACGCTGCGAACATTGCGAACAATATCGACGAGTCCTTCCGTATCGTCGCCCGTTGCTCCGGTCTTGGAAAAATCTTCGGACGAGGCCGAAACGATCCCTATCTTCCCGTCGGCATAGAAGCGCGCTGCGGCCATGGCTCTGCCCATGAGGTGGACCTTGTTGGGTGTCCAGTTGTACTTGAGCTTGGGCGCGAAAAGATCGGGACGAAGGCCCTGGCGGACGATGTCGGCAGCCAGTTCCATGGTCTGCGAGGAGGTGTTTCCGTAGCTGAACCACCCGGTGTCGCTGACAAGGGCGAGGTAAATGGCCTCACCCATGTCTCCGGAAAGGGGAACGCCCAAATGCTGGGCGATCCCGGCAACCATTTCTCCGGTGGAAGAAATCTGGGTGTCTACCCAGTTGATCTGACCGAAAAGGGGATTGCCTTTGTGGTGATCGATATTGATCACCCGGGATTTGTCCAATCGTTTGGCAAGATCCTGGCCGACGCGCTTGGGCTCTCCGCAATCCAGCACAATGGTCCACCTCGGCTTCTCCGCAGGGAGATCCTTTGCAATGGGAGCGGGCAGGGGCAGCCAGGCAAACCTGTCCGGCATGCCGGAATCGTTGTAGAGGCGGAATCGTTTGGAAAGGGACGTGAGTATCCACCCCATGGCCGCCATGGAGCCGATGGCATCTCCATCGGGATTGTAGTGGGAAACGACCAGGAAATCGTCTTCAGACTGAATGATCTCAGGAATCCTGTCCATCGATGTGGTCATAGACCATCTCCTCCAAGAAGTCGTCCCAGGTGAACCGAAGTTCCGGAATGCGGCGCATCCTGAGTCGTTGGCCAAGGCGTGAGCGCAGAAAACCGCTTGCCTTGGCAAACCCTTTTTCAAGCTCGGGAATGTACTCCTTGCCCTTGATATGGGTGTACATGACTTCGGCGATGCTGAAGTCCCTGTTGAGACGCACGCCGGTTATGGAAACCAGTTCCAACCGTGGGTCCTGGGATTCTTCGACTATGATCCTGCCGATCTCGCGCATGAGCTGATCCGCCATCCTGGTGGCCCGTCTCGATGTCGATCGTTGCATGTTCAGGCTCCAAAGATTTCAAGATGGGTGTCGACAAGTTCTTCCGACGTGCTCGCTTCGATCATGGAAACGGCCTTGGACAATTGGCTCTGCACCCGTTTGGTCTCGTTGGCGACCGTGACCGCAGCAAGGGCGAGACGCGAATGGGAGTCCTGGCTGTCCACCTCGGAAACCGCCACATTGAACTTGTTTTTGAGTTTCTGCTTCAGGCTGTTTGCAATGCGCCGTTTTTCCTTGAGTGAGCGCACCTCGTGCAGCCTGAATTCAAGTCGCAGGATACCTATGATCATAAGGTGCGTTTTTCTTCGACCTCTTCAAAGGCCTCGATGACATCGCCTTCCTTGATGTCGTTGAATCTTTCCAGTCCGGTGCCGCATTCGAAACCCTTCAGGACCTCGCGGACATCGTCCTTGAACCGTTTGAGGGAGTTGAGTTTGCCGGTGTAGATGACCACGCCGTCACGCAACAGTCTGATCATGGCATTTCGAACCAGTTTGCCGTCGACGACCGCACAGCCGGCGACCGTGCCCACTTTGGGAACACTGAAGGTCTGTCTGACTTCGGCCTGGCCGATGTAGACTTCCTTGATGGTCGGAGAGAGCATGCCGCTCATGGCGTCCTTGATCTCGGCCACCAGCTTGTAGATGATGTTGTAGAACCTGATCTCGACCTTTTCCTGATCGGCGACGTCCTTGACCTTGGCCGTGGGGCGCACATTGAAGCCGATGATGATGGCGTTGGATGCCGAGGCCAGCAGGATGTCCGATTCGGTGATGGCACCGGTTCCGCTGTGGATGATCTCGATACGCACTTCTTCGCCCGAGAGCTTGTTCAGCGCATCGATGATGGCCTCCTGCGATCCCTGGACGTCGGATTTGACCACCAGATTGAGCACCTTGACCTTTTCACCGGCCTTGGCTGCGAGGAATTTGTCCAGCGTGAATTTGGTCTCCCTGGCCAGTTCCTTTTCCCGCTGTTTGCCCTTTCGGGTGTCGGAAATCTTGCGGGCCACCTTTTCGTCGGCAACGACCACGAACTCATCCCCGGCATCGGGTACACCGTCGAATCCCTGGACCTCGATGGGCATGGCCGGCCCGGCCTCCTTGAGCATCTTGCCCTGATCGTTCAGGATGGCCCGGATCTTACCGGATTGGAGGCCGCAGGTGAAAGCATCACCCTTGTGGATGGTACCTGCCTGCATGAGCACCGTGGCAACGGCGCCGCGTCCCTTGTCCAGCCGTGCCTCGACAATGTGTCCGAGACCGCGTCTGTTGGGGTTGGCCTTGAGTTCGAGAACCTCGGCCTGGAGAAGGACCATCTCGAGGAGTTCGTCGATCCCGATCTTTTGTTTGGCCGAAACATTGGCGTAGATGGTGTCACCACCCCAGTCTTCGGGAACGAGGCCGTGCTCGGCGAGTTCGCGTTTGACCCGGTCGGGATCGGCCCCTTCCTTGTCGATCTTGTTCACCGCTACAACGATGGGAACGCCTGCCGCCTTGGAATGGTTGATGGCCTCGCGGGTCTGATCCATGACACCGTCGTCGGCTGCCACGACGAGAATGACCAGGTCGGTCACCTGCGCGCCTCTGGCTCGCATGGCCGTGAAGGCCTCATGGCCGGGAGTGTCCAGGAAGACGATCTCG
>CAYWJL010000109.1:0-6765 GCA_964458145.1 uncultured Desulfovibrionales bacterium
CTATGCGCGTGTGCACCTTGTCAACTTCCTTGTCCTTCAGGGTCTTGGTCATGCTTCTGTAGGTCACCCGCAGACTGACATGGTTTTCCACCGCGTCTTCCTCGGGTTTGTAGATATCCAGGAGCACGACATTCTCCACCAGAGGCTCCTTACATTCCAGAATGACTGCGGCAATCCGTCCGAAGGGCAAGGTCTTGGGAGCGATGATGGTGATGTCTCGCTTGACCGCCGGAAACTTGGCGATGGGGCTGAAGGAACATACCGCCTTTTTGGTCAGCTCCATGATCGTTTCCAGATTGAGATCGGCGAACCAGACCTTGTGCCCGGCATTGTACCCGTCGGCCAGAGCAGATTTGAGCATGCCGACACGGCCCACCGCAATCTCCCCGGCCATGACCCTGACGCAGGGCTGCAGATAGGGATGGTTTTTCTCGAGGGCAAAGGTCAAAGTCCCGATGCCGAGATGCCCGGCCAGATTTTCGACCAATCCCTTGATATCGCTGTAATCGACCTCACCGGCGGCAAAGGGGTAGCTCTGAGGTTCGCGGGAACCGTACACAAGCAGTCCCAGCCGATTGGTCTCTCTGGTCATGGTGTCCGAGGAGGAATCCTGAACAAAGACCTGGGCCACTTCAAAGAGTCGCAGACGGGTGTTGCCCTGGGCCAGATTGTGCTTCAGGGAGTTGAACAGGCCCGGCGCGATCTCGGAGCGCAGAACATTGAGCTCCTCATTGAGGGGATTGAGTATCTCGACCCGGCCTTCCGAAGGTATGCCCAGCGTGTCCATATCCTTGGAAGCCACAAAACTGTAGTTGACCGCCTCGTGCAATCCGCATCCCATGGCCCATGCCTTGATCCGGCTGTTGAAGGCGAACAGGGGGTCTTCGTTGAGCATGGCATCGAGATTCTTGGTGATCATGGGCAGACGGACCGGCAGACGATCCATGCCGTAGACCCTGGCCACCTCTTCGATGAGATCGGCCTCGCGCTCCAGATCCAGACGGTAGCTGGGCGGAGTGACCAGGTAACCGTCCTTGTCTTCGGCGAGTTCGCATCCAAGAGAGGTCAGCACGTTCTCGCAATACCCGTCTTCCACATCGAGGGCCAGAAGACCGGTGGCCTTTCTCGGACGAAACATGATGGAGGTGGGCTTGTACGGTCTGGGGACCGATGCGGCAACACCCTTGGCGATCTGTCCGCCGCAGCAGGTCGCGATAAGATCGGCGGCCCGATCCAGAGCAAGACGCGATCCCACCAGATCCACACCGCGCTCAAATCTGAACGAGGCATCGCTGCCAAGGGCCAAACGTCTGGCTGTCTTGCGGATGGTCCCGGGATGAAAAACCGCGCTCTCAAGCAGAACTTCCGTTGACGTTTCCGACATCTCCGAGTTGGCACCGCCCATGACGCCTGCAAGAGCAACCGGACGTTCGCCATCCCAGATGAGCAGATCGCTCGAAAGCAGTTTGCGCTCCTTGTCGTCCAGCGTGGTAAAGGACATCCCCTCTTCGGCCGGAGCCACACGGATCTTGCCCCCGCGGATCAGGGAGCGGTCAAAGGCGTGCAGGGGCTGACCGAGCTCCATGAGCACGTAGTTGGTCACGTCCACCACCGCGCTTATGGGACGCAGCCCCACGGCCAGCAGGCGGTAACGCATCCAGTCCGGGCTCTGTCCATTGGTGACACCCTGGATGATCCGGGCAAGATAGGACGGACAGAATCTCGACTGATCGATCTGGATAGCAACCATATCCGCGCAGGCTGGTCCGGATTCGAGCAGGTCGACCCTGGGCATGGTCAGAGGCAGGTTATAGGCGGCCGCGATCTCCCGGGCATAGCCGAGAACGCTCAGGCAATCCCCGCGGTTGGGGGTGATATCGATATCCAGAACCTTGGTTTCAAGGCCCAGGGCGTCGATGAGCCCGGTGCCCGGGGCAAGGGCGTCGTCCAGGACCATGATCCCGCTGTGGTCGTTGCCCAGCTCCAGCTCCGTGGCCGAACAGATCATCCCCCGTGACGGCAAGCCCCGGAGTTTGGCCTTCTTGATCTTCATACCGTTCGGCATGACCGCGCCCACAGGAGCCACGGGAACCTTCTGTCCCCGGGCCACATTGGGTGCCCCGCAGACGATGTCCAGGAGTTCCCCCCCGTCCACGTCCACCTTGCACACATGGAGGTGATCGGATTCGGGATGGAGTTCGCACTCGACCACATGGCCCACGACCATCTTGTCCAGATGGGCAAAGGGCTGGGATATTTCATCGACTTCCAGACCGAGCATGGTCAAACGATCGGCCAACTCGTCCAGGTCCCCTTCATAGGGGGTAAAATCTCGTAGCCAGTTCAGACTGAGCAGCATGCGACAAATCTCTGTATGTTATGTGGGTCTGCGATCCCGAAGCATCCGGATCGCACACAAGAAAGGCCGGCAGCATCCGTCATGGAGCAAACCGGCCCGTAAAGGACCTCGGCTAGACGAACTGCCCCAGAAATCGGACATCGTTCTCGAAGAACATGCGCAGGTCGCCGATGCCGTACTTGAGCATGGCGATACGTTCGATCCCCAGACCGAAGGCGAATCCCTGGTAGGCCTCGGGATCATAGCCGACATTGGCGAACACCGCCGGATCGACCATACCGCATCCGAGAATCTCCACCCAACCGCTTTCCTTGCACACCCGGCAGGGCTTGCCGTTCACGCGGCCGGTGCCGTTGCACATGACGCAGCTCATGTCCACCTCGGCGCTGGGTTCGGTAAAGGGAAAGAAGCTGGGACGAAAACGCATCTTCACATCCGCGCCGAATGTGGTTCGGATGAAGGCGTTCAGCGTCCCCCTCAGATCGGCCATGGTCACGCCCTTGTCCACCAGGAGCCCCTCTATCTGATGGAACATGGGAGTATGGGTGATATCCGAATCGCGGCGATAGACCTTGCCCGGTGCGATCACGGCAACGGGCGGCTTCTGCTTCTCCATGGTCCGGACCTGCAGGGGCGAGGTCTGGGTCCGCATGAGAATTTTGTCGGTGATGTACAGGGTATCCTGCATATCTCTGGCCGGATGGTCCGGCGGCAGGTTCAACGCCTCGAAATTGTAGAAATCGTTTTCCACCTCGGGACCGGAAACCACCTCGAAGCCGAGACCCGTGAAGGTCTTGCAGATGTCGTTCATGACCAGGGTGATGGGATGCAGGGATCCCCGATCCGGAGTGCGTCCGGGAATGGTCGGATCGAATCCTGCCAGGGACTCCCGCTCGACAGCCTGCTCGAGATCCTGCTTCCTGGTCTCCCAGAGCTTTGTCAGAGCCGTCTTGACCCGGTTGGCGGCCTTGCCCACCTCGGGCCTGTCTTCGGCAGGAAGGGCCCCGACCTTGGGCATGAGCCCGGCCAGTTCGCCCTTGCGTCCCAGAAACCTGACCCGGATCGTTTCCAGGTCTTCCAAAGAAGAAGCCTGGCCGAGGGCCTTTTCAAGCTCCCCGACCAGGCTCTCCAACATTTCAATCAATGCTTGTCTTGTCACGCTAGTTCACTTTTGCTTTGGCCATTTCAGCCAACTTTGCGAATGATCCCTTGTCGTTGACGGCCATGTCGGCCAGAACTTTTCTGTTCAGTCCGACCTCGGCCTCGGAGAGACCGTGCATGAAACGGCTGTAGGAAATGCCGTGTTCCTTGCAGGCTGCGCTGATGCGGATGATCCAGAGTTTGCGGAATTCACGCTTTCTCTGCTTGCGATCACGGTAGGCGTAAACGAGGGAGCGCTCTACCGTTTCCCGCGCGGTACGATACAATTTGCTCCGGGCTCCGCGAAAGCCCTTTGCCATCTTCAAATATTTCTTGTGCCGTCTGTTTGCGGCTTTACCTCTTTTGACACGCATGTGAAACCACTCCTCTTAGAAAATAGTGGGAACGAGCCGCTTCACGGACTTGACGGTGCTCTTGTCCATGGTGGTGGACTGGCGCAGTCTTCTCTTCCGCTTGGCGTTCTTCTTGGTCAGAATGTGCTGGCTGTTGCTTCTGTTCCGCTTGACCTTGCCGGTGCCGGTCGTGGTGAACCGCTTGGCCGCACTCTTGTTGGTTTTCAGTTTAGGCATACAACCCTCCTGTGATGATCTCATTATATATCGAAAAAAACGGATGCTTGTAACGGGAAGGTACACCCGTTTTCGGATACCCTCATAACAAGGCACGGCACATCCACCGCAGGGGAGGATGTGCCCGCCGGATACCTCGGAAACAAAAAGGAAGCGTCGGAATCAGGAAACGCAGGGGGAATTACTTATTTGGGTTTGGGCAGCGGCGTCAAGAGCAAATGCATGGACCGCCCCTCGGATCTGGGGGCCTGCTCCACCTTCGCAATATCCGTGACCAGCTCGGTAACCCGTTGCAGCAGGGCATACCCACGATCCTTATGGGCCATTTCCCGCCCCCGGAAAAAGATGCTTACCTTACACCGGTTGCCTTCATCAATGAATCTGCGGATGTGACGTACCTTGGTCTCCAGATCATGGTCGTCCGTCTTGGGACGGAACTTGATTTCCTTGAGCTGGATGGTGGTCTGCTTTTTCCGGGCCAGTTGCTGCTGCTTCTTCTGCTGGTACTGGTACTTCCCGTAATCCATGATCTTGCAGACCGGCGGCCGCGCATTGGGTGCCACTTCCACGAGATCAAGACCCTGCTCCTCGGCGGTTTGCAACGCCTGGTGCGTGGGCATGACGCCAAGCTGGGTACCGTCGTCGGTGACTACCCGCACTTCACGAACTCGAATCTGCCTATTCCTTCGGGCCTTAGTAGATTGTATAGCTCATTCCTCCCTTTTTGAACGGCTCCAAGGTATCGGCCGTTACCAATTCAATGACTTCCTCCAGGGGCATGGCCCCCAGATTCTTACCATTTCTCAGCCGGACGCTGACAAGACCCTGTTCGATCTCTTTTTCGCCAACAACCAGCATATATGGAATCTTGGCCATCTGGGCCTCACGGACCTTGTAACCAAGTTTCTCGTTGCGCAGATCGGCTTCCACACGGATGCCGCCTTTCTTGAGCAGCCCAAGCACCTTCTTGGCGTACTCGTTGTGCACTTCGGTCACGGTGAGAATCCGTGCCTGCACCGGAGCCAGCCAGGTTGGGAAGGCACCGGCGTAATGCTCGATGAGAATCCCCAGGAAGCGTTCCACCGCACCGAGAATGACCCGGGGCCGCATGACGGGTCTGTGCCGCGCTCCATCCTCGCCCACATAGACCAGATCGAAACGTTCTGGCAAGGTGAAATCGCATTGAATGGTTGCACACTGCCATTCCCGACCCAAAGCGTCCTTGACCTTCACGTCGATCTTAGGGCCGTAGAAGGCGCCGTCACCGGCGTTGATCTCATAGTCCAGCCCGGAACTCTCCAGAGCCTTCTGCAGGGCTCCTGTTGCCCGGTCCCAATCCTCATCCGAGCCGATGGACTTTTCCGGCCGGGTGCTGATCTCCATGGAATATTCGAAGTCGAACAATCCCATGACATCCTGGACAAAGGTGATGATGGCCTTGATCTCGTCCTGCAGCTGATCGGGTCGGCACAGAATGTGGGCATCGTCCTGAGTGAACTCGCGAACCCGAAGCAGCCCGTGGAGCACCCCGGATTTCTCGTGCCGGTGCACGTTGCCCAGCTCGAAATACCTGATGGGCAGATCGCGGTAGCTGCGGATCTGGGACTTGTAGATGAGCATGTGGGACAGGCAGTTCATGGGCTTGATCCCATAGGCCTGGTCGTCGATCTCCGTGAAATACATATCGTAGCCGCGGCGCAGATGCTCCTTGCGCTCGAAGTCTTCGAGAATGGTCCGGACCAGGGCGCCCTTGGGGTGCCACAGAGGCATGCCCGGAGCGGCCTCGTCGGAAAAACTGAACAGATCGAGCTGCGTGCCGAGCTTGCGGTGATCCCGCTTCTTGGCCTCTTCGATCAAGTTGAGATGTTTTTTGAGATCCTTGGGAGTGGCGAATGCGGTCCCGTAGATCCTCTGGAGCATGGGCTTGTTCTCGTCGCCGCGCCAGTAGGCACCGGCTACCGAGGTGAGCTTGAAGGCCCGAACGAACCCGGTGTGCGGCAGATGGGGGCCGCGGCACAGATCCGTGAAATTGCCGTGGGTGTAGAGAGAAACATTTTCTTCGCCCAGATCGTCGATGATCTCGATCTTGTAGGTCTCACCCATACCCAAAAATTTTTTCTTGGCCGCATCGGCGGACATTTCCGATCGTTCAAAAGGCCTGTTCGCGTTGATGGATTCGGCCATCTTGGCCTCGATGGCCGTAAGGTCATCGGGCGTAAAGGAACGTTCGTAATCGAAATCGTAGTAGAACCCGTTCTCGATGGAAGGACCGATGGTCACTTTGGCAGAGGGAAAGAGCTCCTTGACCGCCTCGGCCATGATATGAGCCGCGCTGTGCCTGATCACGTCGAGTCCGATCTCGCTGTCCACAAAGACCGGCTCCATCTCCGTGCATCCGGCGGGCACTTTCCGGGACAGATCCAGCACATTGCCGTCGCACAGACAGGCAACCGTGGATTTGAGCTTCTTTCCGGATAGAACCTGCGCCAAAACGTCCTTGCAGGTTTGCCCTGCCAGGACCTCTCTTTCCTCACCATTGATCGTGATCATGTCTCCGTCCGATGCTCCAAGCTTAAAACAAGTTAGGGAGGCCGTAGCCTCCCTAATCGTTGAGTCCTTTATGGTAGGCGCGAGGAGGGTTGAACTCCTGACCCCTTGCACGTCAAGCAAGTGCTC